>JAUWXW010000061.1 GCA_030616195.1 Chloroflexota bacterium
AAGTCTAACATTTTACCTGGACCGATTTCCGGGGGGCAGGTCACTATGACGACTCTGGTTATTCCACCGGAGAACTATGTGGAAGTCGATGAGCACAAGCTCATCTGGTATAGAAGGAAGTAGGTCAAGGGAATTCCCACAGGGCCGGGGAAAAGGTTGGGTTTATCGGCTTTGGAATAAGGTTAGACAATGAACGGCAACCGCAAATTCAAGAAGCTACTCGAACCCTGTCGAATCGGGCAACTGGAACTCAAGAACCGGATGTTGCTGGCGATTGCAACGGGCTGGGTCTGATAAAAGGAGGTGCTAAAGATGGGTAAGCTAGATGAAAAGGTGGCTTTGATTACTGGAGCCGGGTCTGGAATCGGGCGAGCTACTGCCCTTCTCTTTGCCGCGGAAGGTGCTAGAGTGGCAGTCGCCGATTGTGTTCCGGCAGGAGGGCAGGAAACGGTCAGGATGATCAAGGAGGCCGGGGGCGAGGCTATCTTTATTGAGGTTGATGTCTCCAAAGCGGCCGATGTGGAAAGGATGGTCAAGACAACTGTGGATACGTATGGACGAATAGACATCCTTCACAACAACGCCGGTATTCAAGGAGCCTTTACCCCCACAACGGACGTCAAGGAGGAGGATTGGGACACTATCATCAACACTAACCTTAAGGGTATCTTTCTCGGTTCAAAGTATGCCATTCCGGTGATGCTCAACCAGGGTGGGGGCGTCATCGTCAATACTACCTCTGCTGCCGGCATAGTGGGAATACCATATGTGGCTGCTTATTGCGCTTCCAAGGGAGGAGTCATCCAGCTAACTAAATCAATGGCCTTGGAATATGCCGGGCAGAACATTCGGATCAATTGTGTTTGCCCCGGCGGAGTTCAGACGCCCATGATGGAGCAGTGGATACCGACTGATGCTGAAGCTCGAGCGGCGTTTATGCAGGCACTGCCCGCGGGGAAAGCGATACAGCCAGAGGAGATCGCTCGAGCTGTTCTCTACTTGGCGTGTGACGATTCCTCATCTGCCATGGGATCGGTCTTGGTAATCGATCGTGGCTGGACAGTTGCGTAAAAAGCCCAGAACCGCTGTTCCAAGGGTGAGGCAAAACGAATTCACTAAATAAGGAGGGTGCTAATGGTGGGCAAGTTAGATGCAAAAGTGGCTTTGATTACTGGAGCCGGATCTGGAATCGGGCGAGCCACCGCTTTTCTCTTCGCCGGAGAAGGTGCTAAAGTGGCGGTCGCTGATTGCGTTCCGGCAGGAGGCCAGGAAACGGTCAGGATGATCAAGGAGGCTGGGGGCGAGGCCTTCTTTATTGGGGTTGATGTTTCCAAAGCGGCCGATGTGGAAAGGATGGTCAAGACAACTGTGGACACATATGGGCGTATCGACATCCTTTACAACAATGCTGGCATTACCGGGACAATCGCCCCCACGGCGGACCTCACGGAGGAGGACTGGGACCTCGTCCTCGACACCAACCTTAAGAGTGTCTTTCTCGGTTCAAAGTATGCCATCCCGATAATGATTAATCAGGGTGGAGGCGTCATCATCAGCACTTCATCTACTATGGGACTGGGCGGAAAAACAACTATAGCTCCTTATTGTGCCTCCAAGGCGGGAATCGCCCTGTTGACCAAAACAATGGCTGCGGAATATGCCAGCCAAAACATTCGGGTCAACTGCATTTGCCCGGGTATGATTGCAACAGCAATGACAGAATCCTGGATTCCGGCACTTCAGATGCAATTTATACCCCTGGGAGGAACAGCAGGACGGGCAGAGGATGTCGCTCGAGCTGCTCTCTACCTGGCGTGCGATGATTCCGCCTATGTCACCGGGACAGCCCTGGTAGTCGACGGTGGCTGGACAGCCGAGGTAATATTGCCTTTCAAAGAACTGCCTGCCCAGGAGTGAGCTGATACGTTTCCTGGCTTGTACGGCTGCCTCAAAGGAGAACGTGTTCAGCTAGACTGGGAGACCTCGTCAAATAGTTATGTTGAGGAGCGTTGCCACTGGCGAGTAATGCTTTCGTTGACATCGCGTAGAGCAAACTGCTAACCGTTGCGCCATCCTAAGCCAAACTGGCACAAAACGCGGCTATTGCGCGGACCGGAGGCTAAGTGGTCTTCAGCGCGATAATCCGTATTTCGGTGGATTGAACTTCAGACCGTGCTCAGGTACGATCCTCTCAGACGATTCCTCGCGTTTGGACAGCCGAACAAGTCCACATTGGGAAGGGATGCGATAGCTAGAAGATGAGAATTGGTCATGAAATAGAGGGATCCTGTCCACTGGCCGCTCTCTGTGAGGAGAGGTCCATTGCCGGGGTGATGGAGTTGCCTAATAGCCAAAGTCGTAGTACAATGTCGCAACGGAGTAATTGCGGTTGCAAGAAAGGGGGAAATGCAAACCATAGACGGTAGTGGGGCATGGATTTCCTTCAAGATATATTTCTAAGCTGTCAAACAAAGCAGAAAGGGGGAACAATGAGACATAGGTGGAAGAAAGTGGTTTTATCCTGTCTTATGGTGTTAGCCCTGGTGGCCACGCTCGGCCTCGGCTGCGGCGAGGACGAGGAAGAGGAGAAGGTGACCATAACCATAGGACACTTGACAGACGTTGCGGGACCAGCCGGATCAGCGCTCAAGCCTATTGTAAACTCGCTTATTGATCAGGTTAAGGATTTCAACGAGAAAGAGGTTATCCCGGGGGTAGAGATAAAAGTAGTGGTCTATGATACCAAGTACGACCCTTCCAGGTTTATCCCTGGCTATAACTGGGCAAGAGATAGGGGTGCAACGGTAATCTCCACTGAGATGGGCGAGGTTGGAATAGCACTGAAAGCCTTTGCAGAGAGAGATAAACTCCCGGTGTACTGCTACACTGGCATGGAGTCCATAATAGATCCTCCCGGATGGGTGTTTTGCGCCAACCCTATTCAGGAATGGCAGGTGAGGGCTACCCTGAAATATGTCGGTGAGCAGTGGGAGGCTCTTGAGATGGGAAGGCCGGCCAAGATTGGTCTTGTCAGTTGGGATTCCCCCACCTTCTACGAGTATGAGGCGGGGATGGACTACGCCACGGATCACCCGGAGACGTTCGATTACGTTGGCGGTTACGCCACTCCGATGGGTGGCCTGACCTGGTCTGGTGAGGTAGCCAAGCTGAAAGACTGCGACTATGTAATGATAGCCGCCATTGGCGGGCTGATGCCGGCCACTTTTGCAAAAGAGTTTCGAGACAAGGAAGAAGTACATGCCACGTTTCTGGGCACCGACGCCGTAGCTGCTTTCAAAAGCCTGCTGATTGACAAGGTTGGCTGGGAAGACATGGACGGGACTATCACCGTGCATGGCTGGACATGGTGGACGTACGACTCCCCGGTCGTGGATTATGTTATCGACATCCTTGAGAAATACCGCCCCGATGAAGTTGAGGAGACGATAGCGTCAGGCATAGGGGGCATAGGTGGAGGCGTTCAGGTGTATCTCTACCTTGATGTGCTGCGGCAGGCAATAGAAGCAGTAGGCGCTGAGAACTTCGATGGCCAGGCTTTCTATGACGCAGCCGAGAACTTTAGCGCCACATGGGAAGGCTTTAAGGAAGCAAGCTGGTCTCCGACCAAGCGCTACGCATCGGATTGGTCCAACCTGTGGGAGTGGGATGCGGACGTAGAAGACCTGGTGTTTATCAAGTGGGTGGAGGTCATTAAGTAAGAAAGCTGCTTCGGAAGCTTCAGCTTTCCTATTGACGCACAGGGTGGCCACTGTCACCCGGGCTGCGCCTCCCCACGGGGTCTTAAAGAAAGGCAATCGAGGAGGTGGCCGCTGAGAACTTCGACGGTCAGGCTTTCTATGATATGGCTGTGAAGTTCAGGCCGCGCTGGGAAGGCTATCCGGAAGAAGTTGGCTGGAGCCCGACCGACCGACTCTCGTCCAAGTGGTAGATGATATTATGAATACAGTGACGCGGTGGGCGATTTTGTGGTAGCTACAAGCTGGGTGGAGGTCATAGAAGAATAAAGGCAGGCGGCTCTGGCCCTCTTTCCGAAAGTGGCGCAAACAGGGAAAGGAAAAGGATCTCGGCCTTGTTGTAACCGGTGCCAACCAAATGGACTTCCCTGTCCCACTGGCTGCTCTCACCTCTCAGCCTAGCCAGCGACTAGGCGTGGTTGACTGAAAAATACTTAGTCAGGAGGTAGAACAAATGGCAAAGGGAGTTTTTGACGGGGTCAAGATTATTGAGTTCGGCCACTTTCTGCTGGTGCCCACCGCTACTGTTATCCTTGCCGATTGGGGTGCAGACGTCATCAAAATAGAGAATTTCAGGGCAGGTGGGGACCCAACGCGGTTTCCTCAAGCTATAGAGGGGCAACCGCCACCAGCCGACATCAAGCCCAGTATGTGGTTCCATTACTTCAATCGGAACAAGAGAGGCATAGCTCTCAATGTCATGACGGAGCGCGGCAGGGAAATACTGTACAAGCTGGTGGAGAAAGCAGATGTGTTTGCCACCAATTTTGACCCGCGCGCCATCGAAAGAGCCAAGGCCGACTACGATACCCTCAGCAAGATAAACCCCGGGATTATCTACCTTCAGTGCAGTGGTTATGGTACTGTTGGCCCTGATAGACATAAGCCCGGCTTTGACTACGCAGCCTGGTGGGCCAGGAGCGGAATGATGGACAGAATATCGGGTCCCGGTGAAGCGCTGCGTCCGCAGCGACCGGGTTTGGGTGATAACCTGGCCTCTCCAGGTATCGCAGGAGCTATTGCCGCGGCCCTCTATTGTCGGGAGAAAACGGGCGTGGCGCAGAAGGTGGAAATCAACCTTTATCATATGGCGGTCTGGGGGTTACAGTTTGATATCGGCACCGCCCTTCATCAGGGTGTTAACCTTAAGCAGACGGATAGAGGAAGTGTCACCAACGCGTTGTGGAATTGCTATCAAGCCAAAGACGGGAAGTGGATAATGCTGGTCATGCCGCAGACGGACCGGTACTGGCCTTCCTTTTGTAAGGCAATAGGGAAGCCTGAATGGGAAAAAGACCCCAGGTTTGATTCTCATATGAAGAGGATGGAGCAGAACATGACCCTGATAGGGGCGCTGGATGAGATGATGGCCAGCAAAGACGCTGCGGAGTGGGAAGCAATAGCTCAGGAGTTTGATTTGGTGTTGGGACGCATTCAAACCCCCGTGGAGGTGGCTAATGACCCGCAGGCCTGGGAAAACGACTTCTTCACGGAAGTGGAGTATGCCCCCGGTGTGCCACTTAAGGTAATAAATAGCCCTGTGAAGTTCAGCAAGACCCCGGCCATCATAAAGTCTCTTGCCCCCGAGCTGGGGCAACATACAGAGGAAGTCCTGTTGGAGCTTGGTTATACCTGGGATGATATGGCTGGGCTCAAGGAGGAAGGCACGATTCTTTAGAAGGAGGCTAAATGGGCATATGTCATCGGGGTAAGACGTTAAAGGAAGTGGTGGATGACAAGGAGCGACTTTTCAGGGAAACCGGTTGCGCCTACGGGCTGGAGAAACTTGAGTTAGTCGAAGGTGACCCGGCCAAGTTCATGAGGTTCCAGATGAGGTTGGTGGCTGCCTGCATAAATGCCAGGGAGATGGCCAAGTTGATATCAGCCAATCCCATGTCCCTGATCCAGGGCGAGCTATTGTTCCTGCTGGCGACTCCAGAGGGGGACGTTACCTCCGCTTCATATGGGCTGGCGGGGCATATCCAAGCCTTTCCGTTTATGGTCCGTTCCATAGCTGAACTGGGCTTTGAAGACGACCCTGAAATCAACGTGGGGGATGTCTTCTTCAACAATGATGGCTTCTATGGGGCACCCCATAACGCAGACTGTTACAACTTTGTGCCGATCTTTTACAAAGATGAGCTGATTGGCTGGACGGTGGGGCTGAACCACATTGTCGATGTGGGGGGTCTCCAGCCTGGCGGTCTGGGGATGATTTCGCCCAGTGTTTTCACCGATGGCTTTACCGTTCCGCCTACCAAAATAGGGGGGAATTTCAAGACGTATAAGTGGTGGGAGCTGCACTGGAAGAGGCGAACGCGAACAGAGGCCTTCAACGTCCTGGATGATAAGATGAGAACCGCCGGAGCGGTGTCGCTTCATGACCGGATCCTGGACATTGTGGAGGAGTTTGGGATTGACTACTACAGGAGGGGTGTGAAGGAGATCATTGAGCGGGAGAGGAGGTTACTGGTACAGAGGATCAAAACCCAGGCAGTGCCGGGAATATATCAGTACCTTCACCTCAACATGGTGAAGTACAAAGGGGTGGTGGGAAAGCTGTTTGCCGGCTCCAACAGGGACTGGCTGCTTCATGAGCCCGGGGAACTTCAAGTTCTCCCCGATGGCCGGCTGTTCATGGACCTGGAAGGGTTGACCAGTGAAGGCGATTTTCACTGCAACGGCTATGAGTCTGCGGTGAGGATGCTGACCTCGCTGGGCTGCTGGCCCATGTTCGCCTACACCTCCACCCTCAACTCCTCGCTGATGTACATGACCGAGTGGAACATAACCCCCGGCAGCATGTTCAACCCGCAGAACCCCTTTGCGGCCACAGTTATGTCTCTTGCCGAAATCGGCAAATACATCGCTATGTTCCATAATTGCCTGAGCTACGCATTCTTTGCCAGAGGCTACATGGAGGAGTGTTTCCCGCAAGATAGCTGTGGCGTTGGTTACGGGCTGGCCGGTGTGATGGCTGACGGATTTCGATGGGCTGGCGGGGACATGACCCTTATCACCTGTTGGAGTGAGGGCGCCATGCCCTACAAAGACGGTCTTTCTGCCGCAGTCTGTTCACCCAACCCGGCACCAGACATGGGTGAGGCTGAGCTGGCTGAATTCATACAGCCAACGAATTTGAATATAGGCAGGAAGCTGATACACAACTATTGCGGACATGGTAAGTACAGAGGTGGGCTGGGAATAGGCATGTGCCAGATGATTACTGATCCGGGGCAATCTTTAATCATAGCCGTTTTTGCCTCCACCAACGGGATGGGCCGGTCCGGTACGGGGATGTGCGGTGGATATCCGGGAGTGAACGATGTTATTGTCTTCGCCCACGACACCAACATGAGGGAGATTATAAAGGAGGGCAAGCCTTATCCGACCGATTTCATTGAGATCAGAGAGTGGCTCAAAGACGGGAGGTTGAAGGCTGGGAGTGTGGAGGTTTTCAAAGGGGCTACACCCAACATTCAGTGCCAGGACGGCGACCTATTTGCCAGTACCTCAGGTTGCCGGGGTGGCTGGGGCGATGTCTTGGAGAGGGACTTCAGCCTGGCGGAGAACGATGTGAAGTACGGCTGGGTTGCGGCGGATGTGGCGGAGACTGTTTATGGGGTGGTAACCGATGAGAACGGCAAGGTAAAGGCAGCCGAGAGCGATGTGCTGCGGCAGCAGATGCGCAACAGGCGTAAGGAGAGGTCGGTTGATGCCAGGGATTGGTGGCGGCAAGAGAGGGAACAGGTATTGAGGAAGGGGTGGACTGAAGACGTCTACAATATGTTTGCCGATGCTTTGAAATACGACAAGTTCCGCCGTCAGTTCATGGGGATGTGGCAGTTACCTGAGGACTACCGCTTATAAAAGATAGAAGGGGGAAGCGTGGAAAAAAGAGACGACCGTTTCACCAAGGAAAACCTAAGGCTCCTGGTTGAGGGCAAGCTTGATTGGGAGGAGGTAAAGAAGGCGATTCGTTTGGCCCCCAAGGATGGGGACCGGTTCTGGAAGTATCTGGAGGTGCTGCAAGAAAGGGTTCCCTGGAAGGACAAGATCCTGCTCCGCGTCTCGGACCACCTGTATATTGTGGCCAAGGAAGGCGGGGACAGGGTGGTGAAGTGCGATTGCGGGCAGGAATTTGGAGACTACCGGGCCAACTGGAAGCTGAGCTGCCGGGTCTATGTCAGGAAAACCGTTGAGGAGATGGCAGAGGTGGTCTCGGTGGAGGAGGCAGTGCCCAACCCGGACCTGGTGGGGATAAGGGAGTTCTACTGCCCGGGATGCT
>JAUWXW010000053.1 GCA_030616195.1 Chloroflexota bacterium
TGAACATGGCAAAGCTAATAGTGGGAGGGGAGGAGGAGCTGAAGGAAAACCCCATCATTTCCTTTATCACCTGTTTGGTCAAGAGCCCTCTGCAATTTGTTGAGGATACCACACAGACCTTCATCGAGATTTGCAGGAGAGGTCTACCCGTAGTGGTTTCCTCAGCACCTCAGGCTGGAAGCACTGCCCCTATGAAGGAAGACGGCATTATGGCCCAAATAAATGCTGAAGTCCTGGCAGCGATAACATTGGGCCAGTTGGTAAATCCAGGGACACCGCTAATCTACGGGAGCGTGCCCGTAAGGGCCAGGCTGGATAACCTTGCCGATTCCTATGGTGCCCCTGAAACCAGCCAGTACAACGTCGACTGCGTTCAAATGGCGCGGTTCTACAAGTTGCCCTGCTACGCTACTTCAGGTGTCTGCGACACAAAGCAACCGGGAGCGCAAACCTCGGTAGAAAGATTATTCTCAGACATATTAGTCACTTTGAGTGGGCCGCAGTACTTGCATTGTGCCTTCGGTCTCCTCGACTGTAATTCTATTTTCTGTTTACTCCAGGCTGTTTTGGATGACGCCCACTTCAAGATGATCAAGTTCTTTCTAAGGCCACCGCGAATCGACGAAACAGAGATTGCAGAGACGCTGAAACAGCTTAGAGAAGTGGTGGCGACGCCACAGAAGCTATACATTCGCTATATTCGCTCCATGATGCGCAGTGGGCAACTCTCAATGCCTTATCCCTTTGAAGGGGACGGGGAGACGGATAATGTATTTGCATTAGCCTACGAAAGAATGAATCAACTTCTGGCACAACCTGTAGAGCACATAGATCGAGCTACTACCAGTCGGATATTCCAGGAGATTCCTGGCCTGTTGCCAAGGCTAAATGTATATGAAGAGAGGAGAGATTAATGAGCGATGACATCATTGCCCTGATCAAGGAAAACGTTATCCAGGGAAGAACGACCAAAGATGACGAAGGAATAGATGAGGATATGACCGGGAAGCCTGGGGTACTGGAGCTGACACAGTCAGCGCTGGAGAAGGACGTCTCTCTGGAGGTCATAATAACGCAGGGTCTGACGGCAGGGATGCAGGTTGTGGGAGAGAAATATTCCACCAAGGAATACTTTATTCCAGACATGCTGGCTTCTGCTGAGGCAGTAGGCGCAGCTATGGATGTTTTGAAGCCGTATCTTGATGCTTCAGACCTTGAAACCAAGGGGAAATTTGCCATAGCTACGGTGAAGGGGGATATCCACGATATCGGCAAGAATATCGTGGCTATCTTACTTAAAGGGGCAGGCTATGAGGTAAACGACCTGGGCACAGACGTGTCCGCCGAAAAGATCATTGAGGTTGTCAAGGAAGAAGACACCGATTATCTGGGTCTTTCCGCTTTGCTGACTACTACGATGGTGGAGATGGGCAATATAATTGAGGCGCTTAAGGAGAATGGTGTTAGAGACAAGGTCAAGGTGCTGATCGGGGGAGCGGCAGTCTCTGAGGAGTATGCCCAGGAGATAGGCGCAGATGCCTATTGCGTCGATGGCTTCGACGCCATCAGGGTGCTCGACGGTTTCCAGGAAGCGAAAACATAGTTCAGAAATGGTGATATTCAAGAAAGGAGAGGGAGTATATGGCAGGGATTGCCGGAATTCAAGGCGTTGACAATGGTGAGTTGGGTCGTATGCTTGAGGCGATCAAACACAGAGGTCCGCACGAGACCTGGACGAGCCGAGAGAACCAGGTGAATATTGGGTGTAACGAGCTGAATATGGGGGCAGACTGCAAGGATGGGTCACATCATGCCTCCGATGGTGAGAGAGCAGTTGTTCTTGACGGACGCGTGTACAATTCAGACAAAGGTAACAAGACCGATGCCGAAGCAGTGCTGGCCCTCTACGAGAAGTACGGCAGCCACTTTGCCCAGAAGATAGACGGCGACTTTGCCTGTGCCATATCTGACAACGGCCACATGATACTGGCTCGTGATTGGGTGGGCATAAAGCCCCTCTACTATGGGCATAATGATGGGAGACTGTGCTTTGCCTCTGAGGCAAAAGGTCTGGTAGGCATAGCCAATGATGTCAAGGAGTTTCCGCCTGGTTATGTTTATTCCCGGGAATTGGGGTTCCAGAAATTCCCTACCGATGAAGCTGTGGAGACCCCTGAGTTTGTGAATTTCGAGCAGGCCAAGAAGGTGATACGGCGGCTCCTGATGGAAGCCACAGAGAGAAGGATGAAGGACAATACGGTGACAGGGGTTCTGCTCAGTGGAGGTCTGGATAGCAGCCTTATAACCTACATGGCCAAGGAGATAAAGCCGGATATCGAATGTTTTACCGCGAGCATGGAGGAGGGGCAGGACCTACCGCTGGCTAAAGATGTAACCGCATACCTGGGCCTTAAGCACCACATTTTGATGTTCAGCGAAAAGGAGATAAACGAAATACTGCCCCTGGCTATCCATCACCAGGAGATGTATGAGGAAAGCTGTGTGCATGGGGCGATTGCCAATTTCCTGGCCGGGCGGTATGTCACTCAGTACGCCAAGTGCGTTTTCACCGGGGAGGGTGCCGATGAGTTTTTGGCCGGCTATGATGGCCAGTTCAGAAAGGGGACTAACCCGGAGGAAGTTGCCAGCATAGTCGATAATCTTATGAACGTTGCCCATAACACAGCCTTGCAGAGGCTGGATAGATTGAATGCCGCCAATGGCTATGAGAGCCGCACGCCTTTCCTTGATGCCAAGGTCATGGATTTCAGCCTTAAGATTCCTATAGAACATAAGATTCACGGTGAGGAGCAGATTGGGAAGTGGGTTGTGCGCCAAGCCTTCGAGGGTTGCCTCCCCGATCACATCATATACCAGACGAAGCGGTTCTTTGCCCAGGGTTCAGGTGTAGCATACATCATGCGCGCACAGGCTGAGGAGGCAATATCGGAAAGCGAACTGGCGGAGTTCAACAGGGTAGAGGGTAATCCTTTCTTGTCCTCTGTGGAGGAGCTGTATTACTATCGGATCTTCAAGAGGACGTTGCCAGATCCTTGCTTCGACCGGCTGGTAGGCAGGTGGGATCCCTTGAGGCCAGCCTTCTTCCGCAATCTGGAGAAGGCTTTCCAATAGCTTCAATTTGTGAACATAGCTCGCCCTGTTGTTGTTGGCTCTGACCATTGGTATGTTGGGTGGCTTTTCAGCCACAGTGGTGAAAGAACAACTGGCTGAAGTTGAGCTTGCAGAGCACAACAGCGTGGAGATCAAACGAGTATGGTGACGTAAGGTCGACTCTCGCGTGTCATGAAATGGACTATCTTGGGCTCTGGGGGGTGCATGGTCATCCCCAAACCCCTTTGCCGGTGCCGGGTGTGCCAGGAAGCCAGGAAGAAGGGCATTCCCTATGCCAGAGCAGGCCCCTCTGCTTTCCTTCATGACATAAACCTGCTGATCGACACACCGGCGGAGATCATAAGTCTGCTGAACCGTTCGCCTATCCGCCGTGTGGATTATCTGCTCTTCAGTCATCTGGATCCCGACCACGTGGAAGGATTCCGGGCGGTGGAGCAGATCGCCCTGGATTTTCGCACCTGGCGGGCCTATCCGGAAAAGCAGGTTTGCTTGCTCCTCCCCGAAGAGCTAAGCCAACGAGTAAGGGCGATCCAATCCCAGTATGGTCCCTTGGTCGATTTCTACCAGGAAAGCGGCTTTGTGCGCCTCATGCCGTTTCGGGACGAGCTGCAGATCGGAGACGTTCGCATCACGGCCATCCCGGTGGACCGAGGTTCCCAGTTGTCCTTCGTTCACGTTCTTGAACAGTCAGGGCGCAAGGTGGTCTATGCTCCCTGCGATATGAAGCCCTTCCCCGAGCATCGGAAAGAGGTTCAAGAAGCCGATCTGCTGATCATCCAGCCGGGGATATTTGAGGCAGGGTTGAAACATGGGTTCAAGTACCCGGCCGACCATATCTCCAGAACCACCCTCTACACCTTTGAGCAAACCGTTGATCTGGTGACCCGCCTCAGGGCCAAAAGGGTCCTGTTTGTTCATTTGGAGGAATACTGGAACCGGAGCTATGACGACTACCGTGCCCTGGAGTCGAAGGATCAAAGGATCCGCTTTGCCTATGATGGCATGCAGCTAACCGTGTGAAGAAAATGCAGATTGTTGCCTAGACTGAACGCAGTGCCTGTTACCAGGCACTGCGACTGACCAAGTCACACGTTGTTTCCGTCGTACCTGGCCACCGCCTTCGTCCTCAATCCGCCTCTCTCCTTGTAGTCCACCTCTACTGCCATTGAGACTGGCTCTAGCAGTTGCACCAGATCACGCAGGATGCGGTTTACGGCATGCTCTTGCAGTATGCCTACATTGCGGTATGAAGTCAGATAGTATTTCAACGATTTGAGCTCTACCAGGTGGTGGCGGGGAACATATCGTACCTGCAGTCGACCCAAGTCCGGTAACCCGGTCCACGGGCAGACCGCGGTAAACTCATCGGTTTCATATACCACTTCCGTAGCCGAGTCTGGGTACTCAAAGGCGATCGCTTCGAGAACGTCAACGTCAATAGCGTCCTCTGGCTTGATGTCAAATCTTCTTGACCTGTACTTGTCGATGAGCGTGTGCTCCTCTATATCCACCTGCTCTACCTCGCCTCTGAACCGGCATCGCTTCCACGGGCTGGGTCAGGGTCGCGGACCTGACACCCACAGACTGGTAAATCATCCTTATCTTACTCCCGGGGACCGGAGCAGGGCAAGTGGAACAAAACCACCCGAAATCGGCGATTATCGCTCTTCTAATAGGCGGGTGCTCCGCCCGCCAGAGGCCGATCTCTGATCACCCGCCCCGGTTGGCAGGGGACAGAGCCCTTGCCCTATGCCTGGAAGATTTCGGTTGCTGGTTTTGGGATGCATGTGGTCTCTTGACAAGAGTGGGGAGCTTGTTATAATGACAAGTGAAAAACGTTTTCATTTACTGATCGCCATGACACTTACAGAGAAGAAGATAGTGGCCATACTGAGGCAGCGGGGTTATAAGCTCACCCCGCAGCGGCGGGCGGTCCTGAATCTAATTGCCCGTAGCCAGGATCACCTTACTCCTGCCGAGATATATCAAGGGGTGCATCAAGAGTACCCCGGCATCGGGCTGGTTACCATCTATCGCACACTTGACATACTCGCTGGGCTAGGGCTGATCTGTGAGGTGCACGCCGGAGGTAGCTGCCGCAGTTACTTGCTCAGAAGACCTTCAGAGCATCACCATCACCTGATCTGTTCTGATTGTGGTAGAGTCGTTGACTTCACCGAGTGTGATCTTAGCGAATTGGAGCAGAGGCTGTCTCAGGAGACCGGCTTCAAGACCGAAGGGCACCTTCTGGAGTTCTTCGGTTGCTGTCCGGATTGCCAGAAGGTAGCTGTAGAGTAGATAATTCCCAGATATTAGCACCGCTACGCGTACAATTAGGAGATTAAATGAAAATCATTTGCAACTACACTCATGAGCTGGAGTGATTGGCGATGGAGAAGGTAGAATTGCAACCCAACGACGCTTGAGGGAAACGGAGAAAAGGGTAACAGCAGATAGGGGCAAACGGTGAGAACTAGGTGGTTTGGTGCATCTCTGCTGGCGCTTGCAGTGGGACTGGCCGTTCCGGTTGGCTGTGGAGAGACAGCACATTCAAGCGGAAAGATAGGGGTAGTGGTGACCATACTACCGCAGGTTGAATTTGTGGAGAATGTGGGTGGGGAGAAGGTGGATGTCACCGTAATGGTGCCGGCGGGAAAAAGCCCTCACTTTTGGGAACCGCTTCCCAGCCAGATGAAAGCTCTGGCCAGGGCCGAAATGTATGCCAAGGTAGGCTCGGGGGTAGAGTTCGAGCTGGTCTGGTTGGAGAAGCTGGTGTCCACCAACAAAGAAATTGTAGTTGTTGATTGCTCAGCAGGAATCCAGCTCATACAAATGGCAGGAAACCACAATCACGAGGAACCCGAAGAAGAGCATCACAATTCTGGTGCCATGGATCCCCATATATGGATGTCTCCGCTGAATGCCAAAATCATGGTGCAGAACATCTGCGATGGGCTGGCGCAGGTTGACCCGGGGAATAGGGCCTTCTATGAACAAAACCGGGATGCCTATCTCCAGGAGTTAACAGAGCTTGACGAGGATATCAGAGAAGCTCTGTTTGGGGTGACAAATCGGAAATTCATGGTCTATCACCCCTCCTTCGGCTATTTTGCCAAAGAGTACAATCTCACCATGCTATCTGTCGAAGAGGAGGGCAAAGAGCCAACGCCGGCCGGTATCGTCCACTTGATAGAGCAGGCGAAGGAGGATAACATAAAGGTTATCTTTGCTTCACCTCAGTTTAATCCGCTGAGCGCCGAGGTTATCGCCGGCGAAATAGGGGGAAGCGTGGTGCTTATCGACTCCTTAGCCGGGGACTATATTGCCAACCTGCGCACCGTGCTGGGCGAACTGGTTCAAGCGATGGAGTAGACATGGGTCATCAAGAAGTCGTTAGCCTGGAAGATGTATGGGTGCATCACGACGGTGTACCTGTACTAGAGGAAATCAGCCTGTCGATAGAGCAGGATGACTTCCTCGGCATCATAGGACCGAACGGAGGCGGGAAGACTACGCTCCTCAAGGTCATCCTGGGGCTGATTAGCCCCAGCCACGGGAAGGTTTTGGTTCTGGGAAAACCGCCTGGAAGAAGTCGACATAACATCGGCTATGTTCCGCAACACAATCTCTTTGACCGTGACTTCCCGATAAGTGTCTGGGATACGGTGTTGATGGGTCGATTTGGCAGAGCGGGACTCCTCAGGCGGTATGGCAAGAAAGATGCCAGGGCGGTGGAAAACGCCCTGCAAACGGTGGGCATGCTGGATTGTAAGGATCGACAGATAGGGAAACTCTCCGGTGGGGAGCAGCAAAGGGTATTCATAGCCCGGGCCCTCGTATCCAAGCCCAGGCTGTTGCTCCTTGATGAACCCATAGCCAGCGTTGATGCCACATTGCAGACCGAGTTCTATGAGCTGTTGGAACGTTTGAAACAAGAGATGGCAATAGTGTTGGTATCGCACGACATCAGCGCCGTTTCCGTTTATGTAGACAAGATAGCCTGCCTTAATCGCCAGTTGTACTTCCACGGCTCCGGGGAAATCGGGCCCGAGATACTGGAAGCCACCTATAAATGCCCGGTACAGATGATAGCCCACGGTACCGTTCCTCACCGGGTATTGAGGGAGCATTGAGGGATGCTGGAAGCGATCCTGGAGTACGAATTCATGCGCTATGCCCTCATCGCCGGGCTCTTGGGTGCTGTAGCTTGCGGCATTGTCGGGGTCTATGTGGTAGTCAAGAGGATTGTATTCATCAGCGGCGGCATTGCCCATGCTTCCTTTGGCGGCATCGGGTTGGGATACCTGGTGGGAGGAATAAGTCCCGTTCTTGGAGCCACGTTGTTCGCCCTGGCTTCGGCGCTGGGGATGGGGCTGGTTACCAGAAGAACAAGGTTGCCTGAGGATACCGTTATCGGAATAATGTGGGCTTCGGGCATGGCAATGGGAGTAATCTTCATTGGTCTGACCTCGGGTTATACTGCGGACCCGATCAGCTATCTCTTCGGCAACATTTTGGCAGTGACCTTTTCTGACCTGATCCTGATGTTGGTCCTGGACGCCATCATAGTGTTGACAGTCATAGCTCTCTACAAGGAGTTAATGGCGCTTTCCTTTGACGAGGAGTTTGGCACAGTGGTTGGGGTGCCGGTCCAAACATTGTACCTTCTCCTGCTGTGCATGATCGCGCTGACGGTTGTTGTATTGATAAGGGTGGTGGGCGTTATCCTGGTCATAGCCTGGCTCACTATCCCCGTCGCTCTGGCAAGACAATTTACCTATGACCTCCGAAAGATGATGCTTCTTTCCATCCTCTTCGGTGCAGTCCTTACCTTCGGCGGTTTGTGGATTTCCTATGAATCCGATGTGGCATCTGGGGCGACCATTGTTCTCCTCAGTCTAGCGGTGTTACTTGCCTACTTTGGGTTTGCTAAGCTACGTGGCAGGCGGAGAAGGATACCAGTGTCGCCGTCCCAGGAACTTGGCGGCTAAGAAAGTAGCCGGCTGTTGTCGGCTGCAAGAGGTTCGGCAAGTGTGACTTTGCCTGGTTGGGGAGGTGCTACGCCTTGGTTGTCACTTGCTTGCCGTGCGTTTTTCTGGCAACTTCGAGTACCTTCGGTTACTTCTTGTTCCTGAAGTAGTCTATATAGCCAGACAGCGTTGACTGAAATCTGCCGATTTCTGCCTTCGACGAATATCCTTTCACATATTCTGAGAGACGTTCCAGAATTCGCTGGTCGTCTTCCCCAGCTTCAACAGCTTTACTGATGATTTCGCCAAAAGCAATGCTGTTTTTCTTTACTCCTTCAATACGTTTGTCTGCATCGCCCATTGCTCCAATGTGGGAATAGAAGAGCAGCTCAGGTGAGAGTTTCTCCAGTTTGTATATGCTTTCCACGTAGAGCTCGGGGTCAAAGGGAGGGACTCCGGCAGGCAAGAGAATGTCGGACATAGTGTCTAGAGGAAACCCAAGTGCCTCGCCACAGAAGAGCCCGTTGGTTAGGCTATCATGGATTGAAATATGATGTGACGCATGTCCGGGCGAGAAGGATATCCTTAGCTGCCTTTCTCCCAGGGGAATC
>JAUWXW010000046.1 GCA_030616195.1 Chloroflexota bacterium
GGTGACCCACTAGATAAAGCAGGGGCCTACGCCATACAGGATGCCCGGTTCCACCCTGTGGACCAGGTAAAGGGCTGTTACTTGAACGTGGTGGGCCTTCCTCCCTGCACTCTGCTGCATCTCATGCACCGGATGGGCATATACCCCGTCATCGACCGGGATTGGTTACCTCCTGGCAACTGCCCGGATTGCCATCGCCTGGCCAGGCAGGCCAGGGGGAAATAAGACGAGCCTGCCCCCTCAAGGCAGAAGGGGCTTGTTTCACAGGTTGTTCTTTGAACACTGTCGAGAGTCGGGAAAGACTCTGCCGCAGACAGGCCAAGGCCCGGAGGCGACACGCCGCGCAGGCCGCAGGGTCAATCAGGGCAGTACGGTGCCATCTGAAGGCTTAACGTCTGGAGGTGCTTTGGGTACGTGCATCACCCTCAAAGGTAATTCCTTCTTGGTCTCTCCGCCTATGAGGATGGCAAAGACGTAGTCTCCCTCCGTCTGGAATTTCACGTTGGCAAAGGTCATGATCGAGTTAACGTGTACCCGTCTCCCTGCTTCACCTCTCGGGATCTTAACGCTGCCCCGTACATCAAGGAGTGAATTGGCATCGGCATCCAGGAGCTTGACCTGAATGTCCTTCTGCGTCTCCCATTCTGCCGCTCCAGCCTCTAACTGCAAGATGACCTGCATTTGGGGGTGAACCCAAGGCAGGCGAGGGGCGTTTATGATGGTAAAAAGACCCATCACATTGAGTTTCCCCTCTCTGGTCACATTGGCGTAATCGGCCAACAGAGCTAGGCCAACTTCCATAATGCGCGATCATATCACGGTGCCCGCAATGATGCAAGAAGTAAGATGAGAAGGTGCTAGCACTGACTGGCTGGAGACTGACACTTAATGGTTAAGAAGCGGCCACCAAGCAGTCAATCACCGCCGAACTTCCATGCAAAGGAAGAGCTCGGGAAGATGCTCCACGCGTAGAGAGTGATTCCAAGGGGAATTGATCTGGCTATGTTGTGTCCACCCCACCTTCGAGGGCTTGACCCGCAGGCAGCGCAGTCGGTTTTTGGGCAGCGGCCAACTCCTGAAAACGAAACTCCACCGGGTCGGGGGGATTATGTACAGGTGCTTTGGTCAGAGTTCCATTTCATCCGGATCTATCTCGGTGGCGGATTCCGCCTCGGGCGGTAACTCAATGCTGACCGGCTTACCATAATCATAGACCACCATCTCCCATTCAATATCCGAGTCCAGACCTTCTACTCCCATAGACATATACATTTTCATAAAGAGGAATGTGTCCTTGGCAACCCAGAATCTCATACTCATATCCATCAACTGGTCTTCGGGAAAGACCTCGTCTTGATCCATCGCTTCCCACAATTCGCTCATATCCGGCACAATCTCAAGCACATAGCAAGCAACGCCCCTTACGTTGTCCACTCCTACCTTCTCCCACTGCAAGGCTTCCTCCAACAGGCAAAGTTGCTCATCAACGGGGTTCGCTGTCTCCCAGTATTCCTCTCCGTCTGGCAGTATCGCTTTGACCCACTCATATCCGCCTCCCTCTGCCGGTAGCTTCAAATATATAGTGTCATTCAACATGTAATACTCTGTCTCCACCGGTGTATCACATACGGTCATTTCCATTTCGAATTTCGCTCTCTTATTCTCAAAGTCCATTGCCCCCTTCAAGGAGGTATCAGAGGACAACCCAGACGCCTTCATAGTCATATCATATCTACACGTTTTCACTTCCTCCCCAGATGCCTCAACCGCCGCCAGTATTAGCTCTACTGAGAGACCATTTTCGTCCCCAGAGAACTCATTTTCCCCACACCCAGATCCTGTTATTAATATGGCTGCAACAACCAGCAAAGCGAGCTTTGACCAGAATTTGCTGCTATTCATTTCACCTCCTCACCATGCTGTCACGAACCTACAATTGACATATTTTGCAACAACAACCTAATAGCCATGTCTCAAAACCGGGGTTTTCGTCACTAAGATCTCCTTTGTCAACACGATCCACTGTTATTCATTATGACCTCCTCACCATGCTGTGACGAATCTCCAATTGCCAGCATCGCAGAATAGCTGACAGCCTGATAGTACGGTGAGATTATAGCATAGAGGAGGAGTGGAGTCGGCAGTAGCGACTAAAACGATACCTCTCAAATAGAACTCGTCGCAGCGTTCCTGCGGAACAGTCGGGGGTTTCATTACAGCTCAATTGCAGCACACACGTTGCCTGCCCGCAACGGCCCAGCTATACTCTGAGGGCTATGGGTTGTGTCGGGCTCTTCGTACTCCTCTTGATCCTCCTCCCGATCTTGCTGCTGCTCGTTTTCTTCGAGGTGGTCACCATTTCTTTCTCCAAGCTAGGCCTGTCCCCGGAGGCGGCTGTAGTGCTGTTGTTGCTTTGCCTGGTGGGCAGCGTGATCAACATTCCCTTAACGCGGCGCAGGATAGTCTCCCAGGAGCCGCGCCGCTTTCCTTTCCCGTTCTCATTCTTGTTCCACACCCGGCCGCGGGTAAGGGAGCAAATCATTGCCATAAACGTGGGCGGCGCCATAATCCCCATTGGCTTTTCCTTATACCTGCTGGTCATCAAAGCTCCCCTGGTACAGACAGCCATTGCCACGGCAGTAGTGGCGGTGGTAGCCAGAGTCATCGCCCGTCCCAGACCCGGGATAGGGATCGTGATGCCCCTGTGGATTCCGCCCCTGCTTTCCGTGGGGCTGGCCTTCCTAATTGCCCCGCAGAATGGCGCTCCCGTGGCCTACATCTCTGGAGCCATGGGCACCCTCATCGGAGCGGACCTGCTCAACTTCCCCTCCTTCCGCAAGCTGGGAGGCCGCATGCTGAGCATCGGCGGCGCCGGCGTTTTCGACGCCATTTTCCTGGTGGGGATAGGGGCTGCACTGCTGGCAGCATGAAGAGAGCTTGAAGAGAGTCAATTTGGACGATGTCTGCGTAATACAGATTCGAGGTCACTGCCATGCGTCAAGCCACAGTCCATAGATGTTGTGATTGAGCAGACTTTGTAAGCCCGCTGTACCTCAGACCATTACTATCCCAACCTTTATCTCGTCGTCGATGGTCAACAGTCCAAAGGAGTCCCTGGCTCGGCCTGGGTTGAACATAAGGCTTCCCTGGACGTACTGTGTACTAGGTTCATGAGAATGGCCATAGATGATAAGGTCTACATCGGCGAACATCCTTCTTATCCGGCCCTCTATTCCCCAGGGCGATCCCCAACCGTGTGTCAGCCCAATCCTTTTGCCATTAAGTACAAACAGATCCTTCTGTGGTAGCATTGCCTTGAGCTTGCCCGAGTCCATGTTGCCACACACAGCTTTCACCTCTGCCAACGTCCTGAGTCCGTCAAGCACAGCCTTTTCGGTGAAATCGCCGGCATGGACGATGAGGTCTACCCCAGCCAGCGCTTTGAGAACCGGGGCTGGCATTTCGTTGAGCGCCCTGACGTGAGTATCAGATATCACACCGACTCTCATCTCAATGGAAGCCCTGTTGTCCGGTCTGATGGTTCTCACCCCGCCGCCCGACGGATGTCGCCAGAACAATCTTAACGGTAATCACGTTGTATGGCCATATTATACCCATCTTGACGGTCATGCTCTAGCCCGCGGGGGCCTAGTCCTCGACAGCCCCGCGGCCCCTTCGCTTCGCTAGCGCTGAGTAGGCAGGACTCCAACCCACGGATCAAGCCCCTTTTGGAGTCTGGGTCAGGCATATCCACCTCGCCATCCTGTCTCCTCTGCTACGCCAAAGGTCAGCGTGTGGAATGTCCCGCTGCCCATCAATCCGACCCCACCAAACTGCTCCGACAGGCAGGCCAAAGGCGAAATCCTGCAAAGAATCGGATTACGCACCCTTCGGTAGGGAAACGGTGGCATGGGCCTCACGTGGATGTGAGCCAAAAGGCTCAACTGGATGAGCCCTTGGGCTCGATGACGTGAGCCAAACGATCCTTGTCCTGAGCCAAACGATCATGTCACCATAAGGAAGCGACCTTCCTCTTCCGCGTTGTCTACCGTTAGCTGGTTACTGGCGCGCTTTCTGGTTGACATAGGGGACTGCGTCTGGTTGGGGACCGGGTGTTAGAACTAGGGGAAAAAGGAGAGGTTTTGACTGAGTGGGCACTCGGCGTATGCCAGTGAGAGAGAACCATTGAAGGAGGCCCGACAGATCAACAAAGCGAAAAGGGCAAGGGTAACACGTTCAGTCTCTCAATGCCCGCGAAAGCCGTCAGTTAGGGCAAAGAGGGCGCCGAAACAGGGGGAAGTGGTGAAAGTCCTTATGATAGAGGACGACCCGGAAATCATACAGAGTGTGTCCCTTGCCTTCCAGATGCGCTGGCCTGAAGCTAACTTGGTCTCCACCTACCTGGGAAGGGAAGGAATAGAACTGGCGAGCAGGGAAGCTCCTGACATCATAATCCTTGATCTCGGCCTTCCTGATGTGAGCGGCTTTGAGGTATTGAGGGAGATCCGCCTTTTCTCCACTGTTCCCATCATTATCCTCACCGCAACGTCGGATAAGTCCTACATGGTCAGAGCGCTGGAGTGGGGGGCGGACGATTACGTTGTCAAGCCTTTCAAACACCTGAAGTTCCTGGCGCGGGTAAAGTCGCTGGCAGGCAGGTGAAGTCAGGAATCCCGGTGCCTGCATTGTCTGGCCAGAAGCTACGCTTGATGGAGTGGCCAACCAGCAGTGCCCGACGACCGAGTTGCGGCTATGAGACCATTCTATGCCGTATCTACCTCGCTGGATATGTCGAGCGTTTGGCGCAATCTCTTCTTCTCAGATTGCCGTCTCTTTCGTTCCAGCCGTTGCTGAAGAGCACTCACAGGTGGCTTTGTCCTAACTCGCCGCTTTACGGGCCGGTTCAGTCTGGCCAGCTTTGCCCGAAGCCTGTTGAAAGCAGTTTCGAGATTAGTTGCCTGGGAACGGCGCTCTGAGGCAACAACCGTGACACCGGAAGGAAGGTGCCTCAAACGAACGGCCGTTTCCTTCTTGTCCCTCCTCTGCCCTCCCGGCCCAGAGGGCCTGAAGGTCTCAATGACTACCTCATTTCGCAGAGTGTCCAAATCTGCGGCGAAACGTCTTCTTGGAGTGTCATCCCGATTTGCGTCACCACTCGTTTCCACAGCCTTACTCCTTGTGTACTCACCTCTTGTTGAAACACCGAGGGCTGGACAAGAGCACCGAAACGTATGTTACATGTTTCTCGGTTGCTCAGCAACAAGGGGGGCCACTTTTGGGCTGGCGGATTCTGACGTTCATACTTGACCGGAAGTACCCCATGGGCGCGCTGGGGGCCGGCAAAGTTCCGAATTCACAATATATCAAAAAGGGAAGGTGACCAGCAATGGTTGTGAGGTGGTGACAAAACAGATGACAGGAGCATTGCACCGTGATAGCGTGAAACATGACATTAGCTCTTAGGGCATATGGCTGGGGCGATGGCAACTTCCCCCCAGCACTCAGGATGAAATATCTCGAACCCCCCACACAAACGGTGGTATAATTCATCGGCGGGGTCTTGTTCGCCAGGCGTCACGGAGTGCTAAGAGGAAAAGGGCTACACATGGGTACGGAAGAACGGTACGACATTGTTATTGTAGGTGCCGGCCACAATGGCACCACGGCAGCAGCATATCTGGCCAGGTGCGGACTGAGCGTCTGTTTGCTGGAGGAGAGGCCGGAGGGCGGCGGAGCGCAGGAGAACGCCGAACCCATAGCTGGGGTGCGTATCAGTCCGCATGCTATCGCCAACTGCGCCGGACCGGCCCCCGGCTGGGAGCAACTGGAGTTGTGGAAATACGGCTTCCGCATGCAGTGGCCCACCACCACACTGTTCCAAGGAAAACCGCCGCCATATGTGATGACCACGGATGGCTGGGTGCGGATCACCGAGAAGGACATGCAGGGGTGGACCAAGCTAAGCGGCGTTCTCGCCCAGCCTCCGTTTACCAGAGACCTGGTGCGCGCCGTCTTCTGGTGCCCGCCACATCCCCCCGAGATCGAGGTAACAGCCGAAAACATCCCCTTCATGCAGGTTTATAAGGAGCGACAGCCAGACGTGTGGACCGAAGAGCTGATCGAGATGACCATGTTTGACCTTATGGACGAGTATTTGGAGACCGAGCCCCTCAAGGTACATGCCGCATACCTGGCAGCGCTGGAAACAGCCCACGGTCACTTTCAGGGGATGGGTATCCCGGCTTTCTGCGGCGTGGTAGCCTTCGGGTATTTCGATAGAGCTGTCGGACCCCGCGGCAACATGCACGGCTATTATCATGCCATCTTGCGCTGCGCCATAGCCCATGGCGCCGTAGTGCGCACCTGTTGCCCCGTAGAGGAGATCATCGTCAGCAATGGGAGAGCCGTGGGAGTGCGCCTCAGGGACGATGCCGCCCGGGGGGAAAAGAAGGTCTGGGCGAATAAAGCGGTCATTAGTGCCACTGACATCAAACAAACCTTCCTCAAGCTCATTGGGCCACGCCACCTGGGCGCTGGCTTCGTGCAGCGAATAGAGGACGTCAGCCTCAAGGGCGGAGGCCTCTACCACTCCCAGTTCCTCACCCGTGAGCCTTTCCGCTATCGCCCCAAGTTCCGGGAAGCTGGCTGGGCTCGCACAGGGGCCTTCTTTGGAGGGGTCTATCCGTGTGACTCCCGGGAGATCTACTATGAGAACATTGCCGATGAGTTGGGCAGGGTGGGGATGCCCAGCGTGCCACCGGAAAGGACGATGTGGCTGATCGTGGGGAGCGGGCAATACAACCCCACTGACCCACAATGCACCATCCCCAGCCACTACATTGAAGGACCCATGGACATCGTGGTCCCCAGGCCGGAGGACCACATGAAGCAACCGGACGAGGTAGGGAAGATAAGGAGCCAGATAGAGGCGTACATGCGGCTAGCCCTCAGCGAGGTGGTGGAGAACGTTGACTCGGATAACGTGGTTAGCCAGTGGGCCGGGACACCCTATGACTCCGAGTTTCGCAATGCGGGGCTGATGGGTGGTTCATGGTATGGCATCCGCCCCTGCAAGGACCAGTGGTGGACGCAGCGTCCTCTGCCCGAGCTGGCTCGCTACCGCACCCCCGTAGATGGGCTCTACCTCTGCCACCAGACCTCTGGCCACCCTGGAGGCTTGTGCCTGATGGCCATTCCCTATAACCTGATGCACATCCTGATCGAGGATGGCATTGCTGAGCCCGGTGACTGGTGGTACCCGTCGCCGTGGTACATTCCGCAGCAAGGAAAGAGATCAGCCATACCCCGGCAAAAAAGGGCAGGATAGTATAATGGGGTGGTCTTGATCAAGCCCGATCACCGGAGGAGTTTGCCTGATAAGGAGGCGAAGCAATGACAACCAAGGATGTCTACGAACAACTGGCAGATATGTTCGATCAAATTCCCCCCGGCATTTCCTCTACCCCTTCAATTATGGAAGTTTTTCGCCTGCAATACACGCCGGAGGAGGCCGATCTGGCAGTCAAGGTGGGTCTCAGGGGAATCAAGCTCGATCAGGTCCAGGAGCGTACCGGCATCGAGAGAGAAAAGCTGAGGAAGATGCTCGACACTATGGCGGACAAGGGCACAATGTGGATCACGCCTGGAGGAGAAAACCCAAATTACCGGGCGGTAGGGATCGGTGGTCCGGGGCTCATCGAGACAGGTGGCTGGGGCAATGTGAGGTTTCCCTATTCGGTGCAACTGTTGAAAGCGATGCAAAAGTTTCAATACGAGTGGGCGACGAATGGGCTACCAGCATTGGGGTTCCCTACCAATCGCGTATGGCCTGACCCGGCTGCATTGCCCCATGACGCCCAGCCGTCTGAGGACGTTGCCGAGATGATGAAGCAGGCTGGTTACTGGAGTGTCTCCACCTGCTCGTGCCGCCTCCCGCACTGGGTCGCTGACCCCGGTAATCACTGCCACCATCTGTTGGAAACGTGTCTCATCTTGGGTAAGATGGGCCGGTGGTGCGTTGAGCACGGCATGGCCCGTGAGATCACCTATGACCAGGCTGTGGAGCTGCTGCGGAAGTGCAACCAGGACGGCCTGGTGCACACCTACGACCCTAACTGGGCCATCTGCAATTGCTGTGCTGATTGCTGTGTGTTCTTCGTAGGCTTGAGGGAGACGGGCGCAAATGTACTTCAGCGCTCCGATTTCGTTGCCAGGGTCAACGAGGAAACATGCGCGGCATGTAGAACATGCGCTGATCGCTGCCCGGTGGACGCCATACAGGTTGACGAGTGGGCCACCGTTGACGAGGGCCGATGCCTGGGGTGTGGGGTGTGTTTTCCCACCTGCAAGACAGAATCAGTGAGCCTGGTGAGACGTCCAAAACTCGCACAGGCCCAGGCCACGGCCCCGCCTTGATGTTACCAGACGAAATGTAGGGACAGGTCTTCGGACCTGTCCGAGACAAGGATGGGCTCTGAAACTCACCGGGGCAGGTGAGGTGCCTGACACTCGAAAGTATGTTGCTGCCTTTAGCCAAACTCCACGGAAATCAGGCATATGACACGCTGGGGGTGGGAAGCGCCAGTCAAAGACTCGACTCTGGATCGCCTAAGCCGACCTCTCTTCAGAGGCGACAGTGAAAGCGCCCATTGCTACGCCTGCCACGCTGGCCAAGCGAGGGGCCGGGGGAGCGGAAGCTACGCCGAAAGAGAGGGAAGGGTTGCTTAAACAGGGATTGTTTGAATAAGCTATTGATCAATAGTGAACTATGTGGTAGCCTGTGCGTAAAGTATCATAAAGGAGGTGAAAATGCAGGCGTATTGTGTGAAATGCCGAAAGAAGGTTGAGATCAGGAACCCGAAGGCCATTACCATGAAGAATGGCCGCCCTGCCACTCAGGGTGTTTGCCCGGCATGCGCAACGAAGGTATTCCGCATAGGTAAAGCCTGAAGTCAAAGGGCTTGAAAAAGGGGCCACATGACGTGGCCCCTTTTTCCATGTTGCTGTTCACCGTCCTGAGCCCAAGGTGTCGCCGCTACGGGGCACATAATGGCTTTTCGTCGAGTGGGCATGTGTTGTGGATCCCACTCGGCTCACCAAATTTGGAACGATGTCGAATTTGACGGCGGTGCAGTGCCCCGCACTCCTCGCAAAACTCCAGGCCGGACCTTTGTAGGCAACTCCGGAATTCCCTCCCACAGTCGTCGCGTTGTATGTTGTGAAGGGCGCCCTGCCCTGAAGTACACCCCAAGCTTCACCGCGTAGAGATCGTTTAATACTCCTAGCCTGTTATTCTGAGGCCGGGTGTCGCCTGAGGCAACCTCAGGGTGACAGCTAGACACCCTCCGGCGCATTTCCACCATTGTTGAGCTTCTCAGAGAACTTTGCAAGAACCTCTGCTG
>JAUWXW010000091.1 GCA_030616195.1 Chloroflexota bacterium
ATCAACGGAGATGCCCTGGGTGCAGGCCTGGCTCTGGCTCTAAGCTGTGATCTGAGGGTTGCCTCAGCCGAGGCCCTTTTCGGTGTTCCTGACCTTACTCGTGGCTGCTTCCTGGCACGTGGTCTCACCCAGTGGTTGCCGCGGATGGTGGGCAGGGGCAAGGCCATGGAGCTAATCCTCACCGCTGAGACCATTGATGCGCCTGAGGCGCAGCGGATCGGTTTAGTTCATCAGTTAGTTCCACAGCAGGAGGTTTTGTCGGAAGCAGAGAAGCTGGCCAAAGATGTGGCCTCCAAGGGACCTCTGGCTCTCCGATATGTCAAGGAAGCAGTAAACAAGGGTTTGGACTTGACCCTGGAGCAGGGACTGAGGCTCGAATGTGACCTCTACATGATCCTGCAGACTACCCGCGATCGTATCGAAGGTGTTACGGCTTTCCGCCAGAAAAGGCAGCCCTCTTTCACCGGGGAATGAGATTTGGCAAAGTGAAGTTGAAGCTGGATTTGCATACGCACTGTGGTGAGGCAACGTCACTCTATACTCCTAATCTGGACATTGTGAAGAGAATTGTAGCTGCGGTGAAGGCGCGGGGACTGGACGGAATTGGTATCACCGAACACTACAACAGGACTTATGGATATAAAGTGAGGGAGATGGTCGAGCGTGAGCTCAACAACGAGATAGTGATTATTCCGGGGCAGGAGATGGACAAGGGACCATTACACATGGTGGTGCTATACCTGCCCGATGATATTACCTTCAGGTTTATAGCCCACCCCGGCTATCCCCCTGTAAGGGATCTCGCTTCTCACATAGACGGTAGCATCCACGGCATTGAGCTCAAGAATCCTTTGCACGATGATGAAATGGATGAGGAATTGATAAGAGAAGTGGCTGAGAAGCATAACCTGATCCTATTGACCGATAGTGACGCCCATTTCCTGGGCGATATTGGGCAATGCTATAACGAGATTGATATCGAAGAACTGTGTGATCGAGCCAGATGAGAAGCGACTTCCAGACTATCATCTATGAGAAACAGGACGGTTTAGGGTATGTTACTCTCAACCGGCCCCAGGTACTGAATATTTACAATGTTCAAATGCGTGATGAGTTATGTCAAGTACTCGGGGCTATTCGTGATGACCCAGAAGTAAGGGTGGTTGTCTTCAAAGGCGCTGGTGAAAGGGCCTTCTGCGCCGGAGCAGACTTGAGCGAGTTCCTGACCGCACCATCGCCGGTGATTGCGCGCCAGGTAAGGTGGGAGCGTGATGTCTGGGGGTTGTTCTTGAGCCTGCCTCAACCCCTTATCGCTGCCCTTCATGGATACGTTTTAGGCTCGGGGATAGAGATAGCCCTTTGCTGTGATTTGAGGGTTGCTGCCGAAGATGCCCACTTTGGCCTCCCTGAAACGTCTCTGGGGATTATCCCGGCCGCTGGTGGCACCCAAACGCTGCCACGCACTATAGGGAGAGCCAAATCATTAGAGATGCTGTTAGCTGGACGCTGGATCGATGCTGAAGAGGCTCTGGCCGTGGGGCTGGTTAACCGCGTTGTGCCTCGAAAGGATCTCCTTGCCAGTGCTGAAACGACAGCCAGAAAGATAATGTCTCTGGCTCCTCTTGCGGTAAGATGTGCTAAAGAAGCGATAACCAGAGGAAGCGACATGAGCTTTGAGGAAGGTTTAGACCTGGAAAGGCGTTTGGCTGTCTCGCTACTGGCAAGCCAGGACGCTCTGGAGGGGATGAGGGCGTGCCTTGAAAACAGGCGCCCTGATTTCTGAAAGAAGTGACGGAGGTGCAAGTGTGGAAGAGCAAATAGAGCGACTGGCCGACATGATTGTCCACTCCAAGCGGGTGGTAGTCTTTACCGGAGCAGGCATAAGCACCGAGTCAGGGATACCGGATTTTCGCGGCCCCGGTGGCATCTGGGAAAAGTATGATCCCGCGGATTTCACCTTACAGCGATTCCTGAGCAGTCCGGAGGCCAGAAAGAAACACTGGGAGTTCTACCTGAGTGGAGGATTCGGCCAAGATGTGAAGCCAAACCTAGCCCATTACGCTGTTGCCGAACTGTTCAATATAGGCAAAGTCAAGTGTGTCATCACCCAGAACGTGGACAATCTCCATCAGCAGGCCGGGGTTCCGGAGGACGTGGTCATGGAGTTGCACGGTAACATGAAGTGGGTAAAATGCCTTGGCTGCGGAAAGCGCACTCCCCTGGAGGAAATTGTGGAGTGGGCCAAGGCTGAGAACCTCGACGACCCGCGCTGCCCGGAATGTCAGGGAATACTGAAACCGGACGCCGTATTCTTTGGCGAGTCTTTGCCGGAAAGGGTATTGTCCGACGCCGCCAATTACTCCAGCAATTGCGACCTGTTCATCGTTATCGGCTCCACGCTGGTTGTTACGCCGGCCGCGTTCATGCCGCAGTATGCGCTACAGAGCGGAGCCAGGCTGGTGATCATCAATATCGGCTCCACGCCTCTGGACCGCCAGGCGACTATGCTGGTCGAAGCCAAGGCGGGCGAGCTAATGTCAAAGGTGGTGGAGAAAGTAAAGGAAAAAACGGATCGCAAGTAAATTACGAAGGGGGAAGAAAGAATGAACACTTTGGACTTTCTCAGTATATCCAGCGCGATCTGCCCCGATCGGGACTGCGTCGTATTTGAGGGAAAAAGATGCACCTTCAGTCAAGTAAACGCCAGGTCAAACAGGTTGGCTAACGCCCTGGCCAATCTGAGCATCAGAAAGGGGGACATGGTAGCTATATTGCAGGTCAATTGCAATCAATTTCTTGAAACGTACTACGCAGTAGCCAAATTGGGTGCCATTCTTGTCCCCCTGAACTTCAGGGCCAAAGAGGATGAGCTCACCTACATGTTGAACAACAGCGGGGCTGTGGCTCTCTTCGTCGGCGACCGTTACGTGAAGATGGTCGACGCTATGCGTCCCGACCTTACCTCTATCAAACAGTATATATCCATCGACGGCAAAGAGGAGAACATGCACTTCTATGATGATCTCCTCTCCTCGGGTTCACCCGACGACGTGGTGGCTGATGTCGACGATGATGACATGACCTTACTCATGTATACCGCGGGCACCACCGGCCGCCCTAAAGGTGTGCCTATGACCCATAATAGCTATGGTATCTATGTGCTGGACAATGTGGACCCGGCCAATCCCGATATAGAGGAAAAGAATCTCCTCACTGTGCCCCTTTACCATGTGGCAGGATTCCAGGCCCTGCTGGCTGCCGTATATGGAGGGCGCACCCTGGTAATGATGAGGCAGTTTGAGGTAGATGACTGGATGGAAACCGTACAAAGGGAGAAGGCCAACCGGGCCATGCTCGTTCCTACCATGTTGAAGAGAGTGATAGACAATCCCGATTTCGATAAGTACGACGTCTCAAGCCTGAGGGTAATAACCTATGGAGCAGCGCCGATGCCCTTTGAGGTGATCAAGAAAGCTATAGAGGTCCTGCCTAATGTGAGGTTCATTAACGCCTTCGGGCAGACGGAGACTTCTTCTACCATTACCACCCTGGGGCCGGAAGACCATGTCATCACTGGCACGCCGGAAGAGAAGGAAAAGAAACTAAAGAGGCTTGAAAACTCTATCGGTAGACCTATGCCCGACGTAGAGATGAAGGTTATCGATGCGGAAGGAAATGACTTACCTCCCGGCGAGATAGGGGAGTTTGTGGCCAGAGGGCCTCGGATAATGAGCGGATATTTCAAGGACGAGGAGAAAACGGCCAAGGCCTTTACCAAGGATGGATGGCTGCGCACCAGTGATACGGGCTACAGAGACGAGGACGGTTATTTCTATCTCGCCGGTCGAGGGGATGATATGATCATTCGAGGAGGAGAGAACATCTCCCCTGAGGAAGTGGAGAATGTTCTCTACTCCCATCCCAAGATTGAGGACGTGGCGGTAATCGGTGTTCCAGACCCAGAGTGGGGTCAGGAGGTAAAAGCGGTGGTTGTCCTCAAAGAAGGGGAATCAACCACTGCCGATGAGATAATGGAATACTGTCGTCAGAAGCTCTCCAGCTTCAAGAGACCGCGAGCCGTCGTATTTGTAGACGAGCTTCCTCGTAACCCGATGGGCAAGGTGCTCAAGAGGGAACTTCGAGCTAAGTACGGGCAGGGTTTGTAGACGGACTGTGACCAAGAATTGAGGGGAGGACCAGCATCGGCTGTTGTCGAGGGTTGACACATGGCTAGCAAGATCTGGAGTTACATCGAGGTACTAAAGCCCCGGGAAACGAGTCTGCTTATCTTCATTAGCCTTTGCGCTGCTATTGTGGCAGCGGGTGATGATCTCTTACCAGGTCGTCTTGTCTTTACCTTGGTGACCGTGGCTTTGGGTTGTGGCGGTGTCAACGGCCTGACTAATTATCTTGATCGCGAAATCGACGCCCGGATGCAGAGGACAAAACACCGTTCACTGCCTTCCAAACGTATCGATCCGCCGGAGAAGGCTTTGTTATTGACCGTAGTTATCACCGCGGTTTCCCTGGGGTTAGCCTGGTTTCTCCATCCTATGTGCTTTGCCGCCGGCTTAATAGGAACCCTGGCTGCGGCAACCAGGCGAAAAACGGTGGTCTGTCCTTTCTTTGGGGCAGTGGCGAGTTGCTCTCCGGTGGCCATCGCCTGGTTCTCTTTCAAGCCCGAGTTCAGCCTGCCGCTCCTGTTCCTCTGCCTCCTGATATGTATTTGGGTTCCTATACACGTGTGGAGTGTGATGATTGCCCACCGAGAAGATTACATTGCCGGTGGAGTGCGTTACTTTCCCCTGAGCAGGGAAAACAGACAAGCGGTCAAGGTGCTCCTTTTGCTCTCTTTGCCTCTGTTCGCTGTCTCTATAGCGGTGTACTTCAGCAGTGACCTGGGATGGCTTTATCTAACGGTGGCAGGCTTCTTGGGTATTCTAATGTTCTACGCCAATTATCGCCTCATAATTACCAGAGTCTCGTACGATGCCTGGAGAGTATACAAGTTGTCTGCCTTTCCTTACTTAGGTGTGATTTTCCTGGCTATGGGCGTGGACTCGTGGCTGATATAACCGCCTGCCTAGTGAGAAGCTCAACAAAATACGGTAGCCTAGAGCATCTGCTCTAGGCATGGTTGGAGCAGATGCTCCAACCCACCCCAGTTTTTGGACAGGCCCTAAAGGTCGTTCCCTACGTTGTGAGAAGCACCCGAAGGCGGTTTCGAGTGACGTACCCTGTTGCAGCGCCTTGCCTTGGTCTCACCGACGACACACCGACAATGTAGGGATGAACCTCGCCACGGCGAGGTGGAGAATACCGCATTGCTCAGCGCTCCGGCTAGCAATGACGAACGAGGACTTGAACCCACCGAGAAAGGTGGATTACCAGGCTTTCCTTGCTTCCCACGCCAACGTGCCCATGATCCATAAGGATTGCAAAGATATTTCAGTCCTCAAAAGCACTGTAGGGAGGGGACTTGTCCCCTCCCTGCTTCATGCCGGAAGCATGTCTACATGACCCTTAGCGGGTGCTATCTCACTTAGTCTCTTGAGTCTTCTCTGAAGAGCCCCTGTTGGTGAAGGCGCTGATCAGATCAATTGGCAAGGGGAAGATCACCAGGTTGGTCCTCTCTGTGGCTATCTCCGTAAGTGTTCCCAGGTAGCGCAACTGCAAAGCGGCAGGTTCGCGGCTGATTATCGCGGCAGCCTCGGCTAGCTTGTGCGATGCCTGCAATTCGCCCTCAGCGTGTACAATCTTGGCCCTTTTCTCTCGTTCTGCCTCAGCCTGTGCCGCCATGGCCCTCTGCATGGAATCTGGTAACGTCACATCCTTGACCTCCACAGTGCTTACCTTCACCCCCCAGGGATCAGTCTGCTCGTCGACAATCTGCTGCAGTGTCTCATTGATCTTCTCTCGCTGGGCCAGCAATTCATCAAGCTCAGATTGCCCCAGCACGCTGCGCAGGGTAGTCTGCGAGATGAGCGAGGTAGCTCGAATATAATCGGTCACCTCAAGAACAGCCTTATCAGGGTCTATCACCCTCAAATACACCACCGCGTTTACTCTAACGGTGACATTATCTCGAGTGATCACCTCCTGCTCTGGAACGTCCATGGTCATCACCCGCGTATCTACCCTTATCATTTTGTCAATAAACGGGATTATGACCCGCAGCCCAGGCTGCCTTATACCGATGAACCGCCCCAAACGCAAAATGACCCCCCTCTCATACTGGGCGATAACCTTGATTGCTGCCGGCAGTATGAAAAGCAGTAATACGACTACGACACCGATGGCCCATAAAGCTGCCGTCATTTTTTCACCTCCTCTTTGGTTCCTTGGCTACCTTCAGCTTTAGTCCTTCGACCTTTATCACTATCACCCCTTCACCGCGCTCAATTGTACCATTTTCCACCGAAGCATTCCATCGCTCTCCCCTGATGAGGACTGTTCCCTTAGGGTCAAGCGCAGTCTGCACAATCGCCGTCTGTCCCACCAATCCCTCTCGACCGGTGGTGATCCGGCGTCGATGTGCTCTTATGACAGCGGCAACAACGAAGATAAAAATGGCGCTGAAGATGCTCACCACCGCAGCAATAATCCTGGGGTCTATTGAAAGCGGGCTACCGCTAAACAGGATGAAGGAACCCAGGACCAGGGAGATTATACCCCCTGCCGTAAGCAGCCCAAAG
>JAUWXW010000013.1 GCA_030616195.1 Chloroflexota bacterium
CCTACATTCTTGTCGGATTTCTAACCATCATCATAGGCGGGTGCTCCGTCACCCGCCCCGCTGGGCAGGGGGCAGAGCCCTCACCACAGGCGAGTCGGTCAACAGAGTCGACTCTGGCGACCTGCGGAGACCTATGGAGACCTGCCCTATGCTTCGGCACACCTCATTGGCGGCTGCATTGCAGCCGAAAGGGGGCACTTCTGCTATAATGTCAAGGGCTCTTGGCCCTTCGGGGCATTATCGGGGATAACACTCCCGGCAGCCCCTTGCGGAGGACTATGTGGTATCGAAAAAGCTGACTGTGATTCCGGAGCAGTGTTCCGGTTGCCGCATCTGTGAACTGGTCTGCGCCATCAAACATTTCGGGGTGAATAACCCCAAGAAGGCCGCCATAAGGGTGTTGACCACATACCCCCATCCGGTCACCAGAATGCCCATTGTGTGCAGCCAGTGCAAGTCGCCTCCCTGCGCACAGGTGTGTCCCGTCGACGCCCTGCGGTGCGTCGACGGCGTCGTCCAACTGGACGAGGAGGACTGCGTTTCCTGCTATAAATGCGTGGAAGCCTGTCCCTTCGGGGCCATATACGCCCATGACGATTGTGAACTGCCCATCAAGTGTGACATGTGCGGAGGAGACCCCGAGTGCGTCAAGAAATGTCCCAAGGGAGCCCTGCGGCTCATACCCACGGCCGTTCTCGGCGAAACCAGACGTCTCAACAATGTCCTGAGCTACACCCAGATGAAAGAGATCGAGTTCTACGAGAAGGGCGAAAAGAAGATCATCCGCTACGCCGAGATAGGTAAGGAAGAGCTATGAGCATAAAGGCGGGGTATTTTAAGAAGATTCTGCAAATAGACCTCACCAGGGGCAGCGCCGAGCGCCGGGACCTGCCGGACGCCTTCATCGAAAAGTACATCGGGGGACGGGGCTTTGGGGCCAAGCTGGTGTGGGACAACCTGAGAAAGCATGACTTCAGGGTTGATCCCCTGGGCCCGGACAACCTCCTGGTCATCGCCCCGGGACCCCTGACCGGGGCCTACGTGCCTTCATCGGGCAAGAACTCCTTTGTGGCCATCTCACCCCTTACCGGGCTGTATGGCGATTCGTCCATAGGCGGCAGCTTCGGGGTCGAACTCCGACAGGCGGGAATAGATGCTGTCTCCATCACCGGCAGGGCGCCGGAAATGTGTGTCGTTTTCATCGACAACGGTGACACGACCATCCTCGCCATGCCTGAACTGAAAGGGAAAAGCTGCCTGGAAGCTGAAGGAATGATCAAGGAGCGGTTGGGCACTCATGCCGTCCACGTGGCTACCATCGGCGTGGGCGGCGAGAACCTAGTGAGATTCGCCTGTGTCAATGCCGACTGGGGCCGCAATGCCGGAAGGACCGGGATGGGCGCAGTCATGGGGTCGAAGAACCTCAAGGCTATCGCCGTGCGGGGTGACAAGGATATTCCAGTCCACGATTTGACCGGGCTCATGGCTGAGAATGACAAGGCTTGCAGGTACATGCGGGAACACCAGTACTTCAAGATGTGGCAGCAGGAAGGCCTGATGAACATCATCGCCTACGCCAACGACAGGGGAATTCTGCCGGCGTACAATTTCAAGGACAGCGTTTTCGCCAGGGCCGACCAGATCAACGGCACCACCATGGTGGACAACTACAAGATCGGTGACAGCGCCTGTTTTTGCTGTCCCATGTGCTGCGGCAATATCTGCCTGGTGAAGAGTGGCAAATACGCCGGCACGGTGGTTGAAGGGCCGGAATATGAAACGTGCGCCATGTTGGGCTCAAATGTGGGCATCGACAATTTTGCGGCAGTGCTTTCGGCAAACCGGCTTTGTGATGAGGTGGGGATAGACACGATTTCCGCCGGGAGCATTGTGGGAGCCGTTATAGAGGGGTACGAGAAGGGGATCCTGTCGCTGTCCGACCTGGATGGAGAGGAAATCACCTGGGGACAGGAGGAGGCGATTCTGGAATTGATTGAAAAGATAGCTCGCCGGCATGGCATCGGCGACGTTCTGGCCGATGGGGCTCGCCGCATTATCGAGAAATGGCCGGAAATGGACAAGGTCATCCTGCATGTCAAGGGCCTGGACCAGTCGGCCTACGACAGCCGTCCCAGCATATCCATGGCGCTGGCGTATGCCACCTCAGACATAGGGGCACACCACACACGGGCCTGGACCGTGGCCAGGGAAATCGAACAGGGACAGAACTGGTCTGACGACGACAAGGTCGACATCGTGATTTATCACCAGGAGGTGCGCTCATTGTTCGACATGCTCGGCGTTTGCCGCCTGCCCTGGGTGGAACTCGGGCTGAGTGAACGGCACTACCAGAACTTCTATAAATACGTGACCGGAAAGGAAGCATCCCTGGAGGAGCTTCTGGAGCGCTCGAATGACGTTTACGACCTGACGCGCCTGACGAATGCCCGTCTCGGCGCCACTCGCCAGGACGACAGCCTTCCCTACAAGGTCTGGGCCAAGCCTCCGCTCACCGGGCCGACTGCGGGCAGGGTGATCAACCAGGAGGACTTCAGCAGGCTTCTGTCGCTGTACTATCAAAGGCGCGGCTGGGACGAAGATGGCATCCCCCCGGCTGGGCTGGAGAAGAAATTTGAAGATTAGCTCTGGCGATACCCAAACAGGGAAGCTCAAAACAGCACGATTTATAGGTTTTGGCTCATTCGGATTTAGGGTTTTGACCCCGGCACGGGCGCAACTACTCGGTGCACTATATATAAAGCGAAGGGTCACAGAATCAAGGAGGTGTGAACAATGGTTCAACAGACCAAGTTGCCCAAGAGTTGGGATATGGAGGTCGACCTGGTATCCGCCGGTTCAAGCAGCGGCGGACTGGCCGCTGTCATCCTGGGCCACGATCTGGGCCTGAGTACCATACTGCTGGAAAAGTCGGAAGCCCTGGGCGGAGGCACAGCTCTGTCGGGTGGCGTACTCTGGATACCATACAACCACCATATGCTGGAGGAGGGCCTCACGGACTCCCGGGAGGAAGCCCTGACCTATATACGCGGTCTCAGCATGGGACGCCACGACGAGGAACAGTTGGCGACTTATTTGGACACCGGACCAGAGGTGATCCGCTATATGGAGGAACATACGCCTTTGAAGCTGACCATTGAGGCCAGCCCTGACTACTACGCCGATCTCCCGGGCGGGAAGAAGCATGGCCGCCAGTTGTATGCCGACCCAGAAGTCATGTTACCGCTCCTGACCGAGGCAGAGAAGACGCATCCTATACTCGCCAAGGTGCGGCGGGATCCCGTTCCCTTCTTCATAGGTATGCGCGAACTCTGGGCAGAGGGGCGGGGCCTTATTGGCCCTCTGTCCATGGCCTGCGCTGATCGGGGTATCAACGTACTCATGGGTACCAGGGCCAGGCAGTTAATAGTCCAGGAGGGCAGGGTCATAGGCCTGTGGGCCGAGCGCGACGGTAAGGACTTTTTCGTCAGAGGCAAGAAGGGGGTGTTGCTGGCAACGGGAGGGTTTGAGTGGAACAACGAGATGAACAAGAGATTCATGAACGCCCCCACTCTATCTCCATTCACGCCACCTTCCAATGAGGGGGATGGCCACATAATGGGCATGGAGGTTGGCGCCGCGGTGGCCCTCATGGACCACTCCATATATCAACCCACTATATACGTCGAGGGGGAGGAGAACGAGGGTAAGCCGCTCTACCGGGGCATCTCCTATGGCTATCCGGGCAATATCATCGTGAACCGCCATGGCAAACGTTGCTGTAATGACTCATTCTACCCGGACATAGGCAGGGCATTAGTGACCTATAATAAGGTCACCTCAGAACTGGCCAATGTGCCAATGTTCTGGATTGCCGATCAAGCCCATACAGACCGTTCGGGCATTGGCATTCTGTCCACCATCACCAAGAACCCTGACTGGCTCATTCGAGCTAATACCCTGCCAGAGCTGGCTGAGAAATTGGGCATTCCCGGGGACAGTCTGGTAGAGACGGTGGACCGGTTTAACACGTTTGCCCGGGAGGGGCGTGACCCTGACTTTCATCGAGGGGAGAGCACCTACCAGTTCTGGTGGGGCAGTAGAGAATGGTCTGACTTCCAGCCCAATCCCACCTTGGGCCCCCTGGAAAAGCCCCCCTTCTACGGGGTGAGGCTCCGCGTGGGCTCAGTGGGTAATCTTGGAGGACTGGTGATCAACACAAACGCTCAGGTAATAAACACCCAGGGGGAGATCATACCAGGCCTGTACGGCACCAGCAATACGACGGCACTCCTATCACATGGCTTTACCTACACCAGCGGTTCCTGCCAGGCCAAAAGCATGATCTTCGGCTACATCGCTGCTCGCCACATGGCCAAAAGCAAGTGAAGCCGGTAACGGGGTAATGGTCTTCTCTCAATACCTAGTCTGGTACTAGGAAGCCGCCAGCGGAACGACCTAAAGGTCGTTCCCTACGTGGTGTGAAGCAGCCGAGGGCGGTTTCACACCACGCTACTCTCTGGAAGGATTCCCAAGAAGGCTGGAAATCCTACCTCGAAAAGAGAAAGCCCGAGTTTCGGGGGTATTGAAGGAGATGGGTAGGTTACCCGACGTCGGGCAACCTACCCCAGGAGCCGAGTTCGCCCGCGGCCATGCGCCTCACGAGGCCGAGCTTTCCAGGACCTTTTCCTCCTTCAGCCGCCTTATGTCCTCTTCAGACATTTTCAGCAGCTCACGGCATATCTCTTCGGTATGCTGGGCAAGGAGGGGCGCCGGCGTACTCTCAGGAAAGGTCATATTCGATATCTTGAACGGTATGCCTGGATAAAGCCTCTTCCCGGCAACAGGATGGTCTACCTCTATGATGGCATTCAGCCACTTAAGCTGGGGGTCGTTGATGGTGTCAACGGAACGCTGCGCTACCCCAGCGGCCACCCCGGCAGTCTGAAGGGTATTCATCACCTCATGCGGATCGCGTTCCACAGTCCACTCCTCCACCAGCCTATCCAGCTCATCCACATTTCTCAACCGGCTCACAGTGTCTGCGAATTTGGGGTCCCTGGTCCAGCCAGGATTGCCAAGGGCATCGCAGAACCTATGCCACTCATCGTTGGTGAATACACTTATGGCACACCACTGGTCGTCACCCTGGCAGCGATAGCACCCATAGGGAGCGGCGTAAAGGCTGCGATTGCCCACCGCCTTGGGAACCCGTTTGTTTAAGGCATAGTCCAGGTAAGCCTCACCAATGAGAGCGGCTGCCACCTCTACCTGGGACATATCGATGAACTGCCCCTTGCCGGTGCGTCGCCTGTAGTCAAGGGCTGCCAATACCGCCACAACAGCCTGCTTGCTGGCCATGTGATCCGGCAGGGGTACGTTGGAACCTACAGGATAGGGGTCATCGGGATGAGCCCACAGGGAGAGCACGCCGGAAGCAGCCGCCAGCATAGGACCATAGGCCTGATAGTCACTGTACGGCCCTCCACTACCGAAACCCTGGCTGCTGAGGTATATTATGTCAGGTTTGACCTGGCGCACGCTTTCATAGTCGAATCCCAGGCTTTTCATAACCCCACCGCGGAAGTTTTCTCCTATGATGTCGCTAATCCTAATAAGCTGTCTGACAAGCCCCTTTCCCTTGTCCGTCTTCAGGTTTACCCCAAAGCTTCGTTTACTGCGGTTCGACTCGTTGAACCCGGGGATGTTATTCATGTCCGGACCAATAGTCCTCAGGAAGTCGAGGTTTTCCATCGACTCTATCTTGATGACATCAGCCCCAAACTCTCCCAGGATCTTGCCGAAGTCTGGAATTACGGCACCAACGCCAAAGCTTATTACTCGTATTCCGTCAAGGGGGGCATTCGGCATTTCGACCTCCTTCCTATATCACCCCAGCCCGTCTCAGGGCGGAGAGATCTTCTTTGGAGAAACCCAGTTCCTGGCAGTAGACCTTCTCATTGTGTTCGCCGAGGCACGGAGCAGGGCGTCGTATCTTACAAGGTGTCTCCGTCCACTTGTACGGCGGCCCCGGGTAGCTAACCTTGCCCACGACTGGATGATCGACTTCAACAAAGAGCTCCCTGGCCCTGGTTTGGGGGCTGTTGACAAAACCGGCTACATCATAAATCGGAACAATGGGGACACCCTCCCTATGTCCCGCTTCAAAGAGCTCAGCCATGGTAGATTTCATGGTGAACTCCAGCATAAGAGCATACAGGTCAGCAGCATTGCCAATGCGATACATGAAGTCCCGCCATTCGGGCAGGAGCAGTACCTCCGGCTCGCCAAGCACCTTAACCAGGGCATCCCACTGCCTCGGGGTGAGGGCAATCACCCGAACGAAGCCGTCTTTGCAGGGATAGACGGGGTAGATGGAAGCTCCGAGTCGAGGCTCAGGCGGTGGGGGTGGGCTGCCAGGATTGATGCCATAGGAATAGTATGGCAGCGGCCAGGGATAAAGACCCAACCGTGAGCTTTCGTGCACCGAGACGTCAATGTATTGTCCCAGTGCCGTACTGCCCCGGTGATAGAGCGACGCGACGATAGACATAGCAGCCACCAGGGAGGCCGCATCATAGGCTGGCGTCCCTGGCAAATTACAGGGCGCCTTCTCAGGAAAACCACTGCCGATCATAGTGCTGCTCATGGCGAAGTCTACAATCTCGGAGCCCTTCCAGTCCCTATAAGGGCCACTCTGGCCGAACTCGGTGATGCTCGCCATGATAAGACCAGCCTTTATCCCTTTGAGCACCTCGTAGTTCAGTCCCAGACTCTCCATATACCCCGGCGGATAGGTCTCAACCAGAACGTCCGCGGTCTCGACCAACTTCTTGAAGATGGCTTTGCCGTCGGCACATTCTAAATTCAGAGTTATCCCATATTTGTTGGCATTACGGTAAAGGAAGTGGAGGCTCTTCTCCATGTGTGGCACATCATCTACGAAAGGTGGGATGCTCCGGGTGGCATCCCCCTGGGGCTTTTCAACCTTGATGACCTCAGCCCCCATGTCCGCAAGCAGCTTTGTACAGTAGGCTCCCTTACTATCAGCAAGATCCAGGATACGGTATCCGCTTAACGCGCCTTCCTGCTCTTCTGGCACGGTGACACCTCCTTCCACAGTCATGATACCTGGAGGGGAGACAGCCGAAGATAGATAGGAAATAGGGCAGCTTCTCCCCAAGTGTGCCGGCCTTTGTTGGAAACCAGCGCCCTTTTCCCCCTAAATAATAGCGTAATAGTCTTCGTTTGAGAAGGGTTGTTGTTTACCCCTCCTACATGGTAATGTAGCGCGAGGCTTTAGCCTCGCTGCAAAAAAGGCGACCCTAAAAGGGTCGCGCTACAACAGGCGTCTTGGCACGACGGGACTCTTGGAGTCGGCTTGCAGCCAAGATAGGATTATAAGAAAATGGTTGTTAAGGATTCCAACAGACGACATTTGGAGTTAACGAAAAAAGCAGATCCATGAGCAGGTATCTTATCTAGAACGGTGACCTTAGGGGTCAGGAGGCAACCATGGACAACACAGTAACCCTATATCTGGTCTTGGCTCTCGTATGCGTCTTGCTCTCTGCGTTCTTTTCCAGTTCGGAGACAGCCTTCATCTCTCTGCAGAAGATCCGAATAAAACATATGGAGAGGACAGGCGTTGCGCGAGCAGGTCGTGTAGCAAAACTGATGGAAAAACCGGAAAGATTTCTTTCCACGGTGGTCCTGGGAAATAACTTCGTCAACACTGCCGCGGCTGCCTTGGGCACCGCGGTTGCCATGCGGCTACTGACAGATGGCGAGACGGTACCAGTGGTAGTTGCCACAGTGATAGTAACCGTGGTCCTCCTGGTTGCCGCCGAAACTGTACCCAAAATTGTGGCTGCACAGCACAGCGAAAGGATGGCCCTGGCATATGTTACTCCTATCAGGACGGTATCATTGTTGTTATCACCAGCAGTAACTGTACTGGAGTGGATTGGGACTGGATTCAGCAAACTGGTAGGCGGTACCCCTGTGCCCAGAACCCTGGTAACTGAAGAGGAGATTCGCACCATGATTTCTCTAGGAAAGGAAGAAGGAGTGGTGGAAGAAGTTGAAGCCAAGATGCTCCACAAGGTTTTCGAGTTTGGTGATGACCCTGTCCATGAGGCGATGACTCCAAGGCCAGATGTTGTTTGGATTGAAAAAGGCACCAAGCTGGCGGACTTTCTGAAGATCTACTCCAAGTCTCCACACAGTCGCTTCCCTATATACGAGGAAAGCTCTGACAACGTGATCGGCGTAGTGTCGATAAAGGACATACTTATGGCCCAAGCCGACGACAAGCTGGACCAAGAAAGCTCCCTTGACGGCCTGATTCGCCCCACCATTTTTGTTCCCGAAAGCAAGCGCATAGGCGAACTCTTCACCGAAATGCAAGAAACAGGGATCCAGATGGCAGTAGTAGTTGACGAATACGGCGGCATTGATGGCATAGTAACCATGGAGCAATTGCTGGAAAAGGTGGTGGGACATTTCGGGGACGAGTTGGCCCGGCGAGCTAAGGAGTTTCAAGCCATCGATGAGCATACTTACGATGTAGATGGAAGCATGCGGATCGACGAGATAAATGAGGAACTGAATTTGGAAATACCTGCTGGGGACTACGAAACAGTAGCCGGTTTTGTGCTAAATAGGCTGGGACATATTCCCAAGCAGAATGATCAGCTCAGGTACGCCGATCTGAAACTGGTAGTAAAGGAAATGCGGGGGCTGAAGATCGAAAAGCTACGTATTACCAAGGAAATCAGGTAAACGTCAACGGGGGGCGGACGGAGACGTCCGCCCCCCGCTTCACTCACCTAGAGCTTATCCGCAAACTTAATTCAATAGGGTAGCCTGGAGCCTCCACTCTAGGCACGGTTGCAGCATCTGCTGCAACCTACCCCGATTTCCAGGGGCCTGAAGGAATCCTTTCCTTCAGGCAATACCCCCAAAAACTACCCGAGGCAACGAGGTTTAGGATCCCTCCTCTGATTCCTCTTCGGTTGGTGTTGGTACTTCCTCAGCTTCGACCGCCTCTTCGACTACTACCTCCTCCAATTTCTCTGTCGGCAGTATGCTAATCTTCGCCACTATACGGTCTGGATCGTCGAGAATCGTAACTCCCTCACCGAGCACAAGGTCCCTCACGTGAAGTGCTTCCTCTGGCTCTTCAAGAGAACTAAGGTCCACCTCCACACTGGCAGGGATTTTGTCGGGCAAACATTCGATAGCCAAGGTGCTCAGCTCCTGCACCAGCATGCTGCTCTTAGACTTTAAGGCCGGTGCTTCTCCAACCAAAACAATGGGGACGTCCACCTTTATCTCTTCTTCCATTCTTACCTGGTAGAAGTCCACATGAAGTAACTCGCTTGTTCGCGGGTTTCTCTGAATCTCACGAACAACAACGTTTCTAGGTTTTCTGACTTTGCCAATCTTGAGATTAATAAGCTTCGTCTTTCCTGCCTCAGCCAGGACATGCCGAAGCTCGGCACTATCGCACTGCAAGGCCATAGACTCAATTCCGTGCCCAAAAACGTGCACTGGCATAATCCCCTGACGACGTAGAAACCTGACCTTTTTACCCAGGGTGTCTCGTGCATCAACTTTCAACTCTATTTGCTCCATCTACCTCTCCTTCTTATTCATACCTCTGAATCCTGGTCGTGATTCAGGAAATCCAGCAACAGTTTGTTGAAGCAGCCTCTTCTCTGCCTGTGAGGGGCGTGGCCTTGACATGGCAAGACCTCTAGACGTGCTTTGGATATGAGATCGGCGGCTCTGATAGCCCCAGCTAGAGGGTAATAGAGGTCACGACGGCTCCACACAATCAGAGTGGGCACCTTGAGACCTGGCAGCTCCTCCAGGCACACCCAGTCGGCATAGGTACCATCCTCTTTCAGAAATCTGGGATAGGGTTGCGGACGCCGCAGTATTCTGCGAGCCTGCCAAGCGGCAAAACCCATGAAGCTCCCCAGGCGGCCTAGCTTGCTGAACCCCGACGTATCGACAAGCACAAGCTTGTGCACTCTCTCAGGACGGCGTAGGGCAATCTCCAAACATATCCTGCCACCCAGGGAATGTCCTACCAGGACCGGATAACTCAAGTCCAGCGCTTCCGTAAATCCTATCGCAAATTCAACGAAGTCCGACAAACGGTAGCCGTCCTTAGTCTTGTCGCTGAGGCCGAACCCTATGAGGTCAGGAGCATAGAAAGTATGAGAAGCTGAGAGGGGCCTCATGGTCTCTAACCAGTCCCGCGAGTCGGTGGCGCCGCCGTGCAACAGGACCACCGGGCGACCTTTGCCTGCTTTTAAGTAGTGTACCTCGTCATCACCAACCTTGAGCCTCAGACTTTCGACACTGCCATCGGCCGGCGGGTTGGTTGACATACCATAACCGTTTGCCATGTTGCCGTGCTTAATAATAATACACGCGGCGGCTCACAGCAAGAGTGACTCCTGTAAAGTGACCCCGCCCCATTTCACCAGCCCAGAAGCCCCACTCAGAGCCCCACAATGAGACAGCTTACAGTGCATGCGGGGGGTTGCCCACCCATGTTGTGAGTAAGGCCCAGTTGGGGATTCTTGATCTGGCGCGGCCCGGCCTTCCCCTGAAGCTGCTTGTACATCTCGTACATCATCCTCAGGCCGCTGGCTCCTACGGGATGGCCAAAGCACTTGAGGCCGCCATCAGGTTGGACGGGGATTTCACCTCCCAGGGTGAAGACATCAGCATCTATGTCTTCCTTTACTTTACCCCGGGGGCTGAACTGAAGGTCTTCCATAATCACGGCTTCAGTGATGGAGAAGCAATCATGGACTTCGGCCATGCTGATCTCCCGGCGCGGGTCCTTGATCCCTGCCTCGGCATAGGCCGCCTGTCCAGCGCGGTACGTCTCCTCAACATGAGTGTAATCGTAATCGCTTCTGACTGCCCCTTCAGCAGGGCCAACGCATATCTGGAGGGCCTTGACAAACACCGGGTCGGCACTAAACTTCCGGGCATCTTCGGCCGGGACGACAATAGCTGCTGCTGCGCCATCGCTTACCCCGCAGCAGTCGAAGAGCCCAAGAGGCCAGGCAATAATGGGCGCCTGAAATACTTGTTCCAAGGTTATTACCCGCTGGAAATGTGCCTTGGGATTGAGAGAGCCGTTGTGGTGGCTCTTGACTACGATCTTGGCCAACATGGTCTTGCCTTCATCTGGGCTAAGACTATAGCGGGCGAAATACTTGGTGGCCATCATGGCAAACATGCCTGGAGCAGTACTGTTGGTGGCTACATTCGCCATTGGAGAGCCACCGCCAACCGCCAGGCCGCTCTGACCCGTGTCTTTCATTTTTTCCACACCCAACACCAGCACTATGTCATATATCCGGGCGGCCACAGCGTAGCAGGCGTTCCTCAGAGCGTCAGAGCCAGTGGCACACATGTTTTCCACACGGGTTACTGGCTTGTACTGCAATCTTAGCGGGGCACTGGCGCCCAGTCCGGCCATTCCCGACGATGTTACATCAACAGTACCCAGCCAGCAGGCCTGCACATCGTTTGGTTCGATACCAGCGTCTTCGAAGGCCTCATAGGCAGCATCGATAACAAGTTCAGAGGCGCTCTTCTCCCACAACTCGCCAAACCTGGTGCAGCCCATGCCCACTATGGCAACTCTATCCTTTACGCTTTCAGCCATTTCATTCTTCCTCGCATCTTATCGGTCGTGTTTTCCAGTAGTAGTTATGAATGCCACGGTCAAAGAACAGCTTCCTGAAGGTCATCTCCACATGCATGCCCACCTTCAACTGGGAAGGATCGCGATCGGTCATATCGAATACCCCTCGGCCACCCCCATCAAAGTCAACCACAGTGACAATAGCTGGAGGATCAACGCTGGCCGCCAGGTTATCCTGGGTAAAGGTGAAAACGGTGGCCTTTTTATCTGCAAACCGGTACGGTTCAAGTTGGTCCTTGGCATGGCATACAGCGCAGATTCGGACCGGCGTGACGCCAGTGGTGAAGTTGGCAGACGGATTGACGTACTGTGGGGTACCGCAGTTGAGGCAGCGCACGCCATAAAGAGCCAGTATTTCCTTCCTGTTCCTCCACAGTGCTGAAATAGACGTGGCAGACTGCTCCGGCCGTCGACCGACATCCAGAGGAATAATTCCCCGCCATCGCAAGTACGTTTCGTAATTGGTGAGCATCTGTTTGGACTCCAGGTGTCCCTTTATGCCCCGCCTCCTCCCCAGTTTCTCCACAGCCGGAGTTACCCGAAGCAAGAAGGCATCGGCACCGTTGCTATAGCTGGCAAAGAGCATCTTGTCCCCGGGCTTAGCTTCCTCCAGGGCAGCCACCAACATCATAGTGGCCATGGCAGCACCAGCATTACCCACAGTGAGGAACATAGGGTCTTGAACCCTGGCAGCGTCAAACTTGAGGTCTCGCGCCACCGCAGCATGCCTCCTTACATTAGTGGGAGCATCATACACTGCCTTGTTGAAGTCATCAGGCCCCAGTTCGTATTTTTGCATCAGGGTAACCATGACTTCCGGAAGTAAGGAAGAGTAACCCTTGTCCAGGACCATGCGGTCCTCCCACGAGCGTACGAAAAGATCGCCATCGGCTCGCCACACCCCCGAGAACTCATCTGACAAAAAGACATGTCCATCAACCTCGGCGATGACGCTGTCTTTGCCTATCAACACGGCGGCGGCACCGCTTCCCAGAAGCTGTTCCAAATCACCCGAAGGAGCCCCCAGGCGACAATCAGCCACGGCAACCAGGACATTCCTGGCCGAGCCGGCATTCACCGCATCCAGTGCAGCAGCAATAGCCGTGGTTCCCACTCTTAGCGTGCCGGTAACATCCATGGTACGAATGCCGGGGGGCAAATCCAGGGCAGCAGCCAGAATGCTTGAGCCCAGCCTCTCCTTGTAGGGTGAGGTGGTACTGGCGAAGAAAAGGGCGTCAACAGAGTTCGGATCAATACCTCTGAGACAATCGGTAGCCGCCTCCATAGCCATAGTAATGCTGTCCTCGTCATGCCCGGCCACGGCTATCTCTCCGGGAATAGCAAAACCACCCCATGCCCGGTTGAATTCAGCACGACCGATACGGTGCAGGGGAATATAGGCACTGTAAGCTACGATTCCTGTCATCGAACTCCTCACACAGTAGTCTCAAAATCTAAACACGCATTTTGCCTGATTTCGCCCCATCAGGTCTCGACTTCTTCCGGACAACTCTTGCTGTCGCCCAACACAGGCACAGGTAAGTTCACATATTATAGGTGAAAGGCCCTGACAACCGCAAATATTCAGAGTCTGCCAAAGGGGACAACCGGAGTAGTACCCGCTGGCAATTTAGTTCTTCCGTAACCCAAATGTACCGCCGGTTTTACGTTGACAAGGAGGCCAGCGAATCGGGTACAATACTGCTGAGATTCATCCCTTCACAGCACCAAAGGGAAATATCCAATAGTCATCTTCTGTTGATAGTGCAAGTCAAGCTTCGAGAAGTCAAAACCGAACCGACGGTACACCAAGGCCAGCAGGGAATCGTCATTAGCGATCCTCTGGGCATAAGCCAGGCGACACTCTTCATACCTCGCCCCC
>JAUWXW010000069.1 GCA_030616195.1 Chloroflexota bacterium
TGTCGATGCAGCCAGCGAGCCAAGCTGTAGGAATACTGTCTCCAATCCGTGGGCACACATTCAGAAGAGCCACCTGTCGGGTGGTCGTCCCGGTCTTCAAATGAGGGGGTTGACATTGGTTGTCGAATTAGCCATACTTAACGCTAATCGTGAGGGGGACGGGGAGCTTTTACTTTGCTTATTGCGGGAGGTCGTCAAAACATGGAAGCTAGTAGTAATGGTGACGTCAAGTTAAAGCTTGAAAACCTTCACCTCAGCTTTGGCGGTGTTAAGGCGCTGGACGCTGTGGGTGTTGAGGTCAAGGGAGGGCAAATCTTCGCCATCATTGGACCCAATGGGGCGGGAAAGACCTGCGCTCTAAATTGCGTAAATGGGTTCTACCGCGCCCAGAGCGGGAGAATCTTCTTCGAGGGGCAAGAAATCACCAAGCTCAAACCGTACACCATTGCCCAGCTTGGCATAAGCAGGACTTTCCAGAATATCCAGCTCTATACGGGACTGACCGTGGTGGATAACTTGATGGCAGCCAGGCATTTCCTTTTCAAGTCAACCTGGCTGGAGAGCGCCCTCTACTTTGGAAGGTCACACAAAGAGGAAGTGCGACATCGTAGGATAGTAGAGGAGATTATTGATTTCCTGGAACTGGAGCGATGGCGAAAGCAAGTGGTGGGAATGCTTCCTTATGGAGTACGTAAGAGGATCGACTTAGGAAGAGCGCTGGCCCAGGAGCCGAAAATGTTGCTCCTGGATGAACCCATGGCAGGTATGAACGTGGAAGAAAAGGAGGATATGGCCAGGTTCATTCTGGACGTACAGGAGGAGAGGGGGCTTACAATCGTCCTTATTGAGCATGACATGGGTGTGGTTATGGACATAACTGACAGAATAGCTGTTCTCGATTTTGGGCGAAAGATTGCTGAGGGAACACCCGAGGAGATAAAGAGCAATCCAGTCGTCATCAGCGCTTATCTGGGTGAGGAATCAACTGCCTAATCAGGCGGGAGGTAGAATTAATCATGGCACTATTGCAGCTAAACAATATTGAAGTCAAGTACATGGATGTTATCCTGGTGTTGAGAGGGGTATCGTTGACAGTTGAAGAGGGGAGCATCGTCACTATGCTGGGAGCCAATGGTGCCGGGAAGTCTACAACTCTCAAGGCTATCTCCGGTCTGCTCAAGGCTGAGGAAGGAAAGGTAACCGACGGGAGCATCATCTTTCAGGGGGAGCCGATACAGAACGGAGACCCGGAAGTAATCGCCAGAAAGGGAATCATTCAGATTCTTGAAGGTAGGAGAGTGCTGGAGCACCTCACGGTAGAGGAGAATCTGAGGGCAGGGGCCTACATTGCTGGTAACGGCGCTAGACTGAAGACAGACCTGGACAAGGTCTATACCTACTTCCCCGTGCTTAAGCAAATGAAAAATCAGACCAGCGGCTATCTATCTGGGGGGGAACAGCAAATGCTGGTAGTGGGAAGAGGCCTGATGGCCCACCCCAAGCTTATGCTCCTGGATGAGGCGTCGCTGGGCCTTGCCCCTCTTCTGGTGGAGGAAATCTTCCGCATATTGAGACGAGTCAACGCGGAAGAAAAGGTTTCCATGCTCGTGGTGGAGCAGAACGCTGCGGCTGCCCTCTCCCTTGCCGACCATGGCTATGTACTAGAGAATGGCAGGATAGTCCTCGATGATACCGCCGCCAAGCTCAGGGATAATGCCGATGTAAGGGAGTTCTACATGGGACTCAGTGCAGTAGGGGAAACCAAGAGCTACCGTGAGATAAAACACTACAAGAGAAGGAAGAGGTGGTTGGGCTAAGCAGAGGCGGATTGTCGAACAATCTCACGAAGGGGAGGTATCCTCCCCTTCTCCTTTTTCAGGCAACAGGGAGGAAAAGTCACCATCAAATTCCTTCAGGAAGGCATGCATATCTATCAAATCGTCTGAGCTTACGGCAGTGGAGAACTGGCTTTGTTCCTCTTCAGTCAACTCAGTAACCACTTCAGGCAATTTGCCCTCTCTAACAACAGCCGCTACTAAGCCCTGGCTCTCACAAGAAGGACAGAAGACAGATATAAACCATAAGTCCTGTCGGTGACCCAGGACGCCAATGTTGCCTGGTTCGTAGCGCCGGCCACAAATCCCGCATTTCATGTTCGAAAGCAACTTCTTGATGAATCTATCATCCATTGGCTTGCCTGGAACTTATTCGTCTTCAGTCTTGCCTTTGCCAAGGTCATGCAGGTCCAGGCTGTCGATGAAGTCGGTAAAGGCCGAGAGCTTGCGCAGTTCTTCCTGGCTGATCTCCTTTCCCTCGCCAGACCCGGTCGCCTGGGCACTGGGAATAGGTTTACCCGTTTCCTGGTCAAAAATGATCCCGGCCTTCTCCAGAACCTCCTCCTCAGCATAGATAGGGGCCTCAGTCCTTACGGCAATGGCAATGGCATCGCTAGGGCGAGAATCGACCTCCATATCTTTACCATCAACGCTGATGTTGATCTTGGCGTAGAAGGTATCATTCTGAAGATCACTGACCACAATAAAGTTTACTTTTGCCTTTAGTGCAGCGATCATGGAACAGAACAGGTCATGAGTCAGAGGACGAGGAACGGTGATGCCTTGAAGCTTTATGGCTATGGCATCTGCCTCCGCAGAACCAATCCAGATGGGCAGATATCGCTCCGCATCATTCTGTTTCAATATCACTACTCGCTGAGAATTCACCACACTTACCCGAATGCTGTCAATGCTCATCTCAAGCATCTCCCCACCTCCTGGTCCTGCAGTCTAATCTCCGATTTTAGACCGCACATTGCCTTTCTGTCAAATGGTTGAGGCATGTCTTTATGTGTGCATGCCAATGCGCTAATCGCTGTTCCCTGACCCTCCACCCACGGATTGACGCCGGTGCGGCGGCCTTCCCTTTTCAGTCGATTTTGATTATACTGACATTGCAGAAGCCATACTTAAGACCGATTCTACCACTGTTGCAAGCGGTTTGTTGATGCCCATCGTCGTGCCTGTTTTCTACTACTGGTGATTTACTGAAGGAGGCTGGCCTGATGCAGAGCTACGACACTGATCAGATACGTAATGTAGTCCTACTCTCCCACTGCGGAGCCGGGAAAACCTCCCTGTGCGAGGCAATGCTGTTCACCTCAGGAGCTACCCCCCGACTGGGCAAGGTCGATGAGGGCACCACTACCTCTGATTACGACCCGGACGAAATAAAGCGCAAGATTAGCATTAACCTTTCCCTTCTCCACTGTCAATGGCAGGATGCTAAGATCAACCTCCTGGATACCCCGGGCTATGCTGATTTTATCGGCGGAGTAAAAGCGGGGATGAGGGTAGCTGAGGGAGCAGTTATTGTCGTCTGTGCCGCCTCAGGCGTAGAAGTCGGTACTGACCTGGTGTGGCAATACGCCGAGCAAAGGTCAATGCCTCGCCTTATCTTCATCAACAAAATGGATCGAGAGAATGCCGACTTCTACAAGGTGGTGGAGCAGATTCGAAGCAAGTTCGGCGCCAGGTGTGTCCCTGCTCAGCTGCCTGTAGGCTCACACACCACTTTCCAGGGCGTAGTAGACCTGATTGGTATGAAAGCCTACACCGGGGCCAAGGAGCAGGAGGGGGAGATACCTTCCTCCTTGGAGAGCGAAGTCAACTCCTTTCGCGACAAACTGGCAGAGGCTGTGGCTGAGATAGATGATGAGCTTACCGAAAAGTATCTGGAGGGACAGGAGATAACCTCAGACGACATTCTGCGCGTTCTAGGAGAGGGAATCAAGGCCGGTAAGATAGTCCCCATTCTAACCGGCTCAGCATTACAGAACCTTAGCATAGGACATCTTATGAACGCCATTTGCCATTACCTGCCATCGCCCAAGGAGGTGGGGCCGGTAGCAGCAACTAATCCAGCGACACAAGGATCGGAGCCGGTTGAACCAGATAAAGGTTCTGCTTTGAGTGCCCTGGTGTTCATGACCAGCGCTGACCCCTATGTAGGCAAACTGACCCACTTCCGCGTATACTCCGGCTCCATTGCCAGCAACTCTCAGGTGTGGAATGCCACCAAGGAACAGATTGAGAGGATAGGCCAGCTCTTCGTATTCGAAGGCAAAACACAAGAAGCAGTGCCTAAATTGATTGCCGGGGATATCGGCGCCGTGGCCAAGCTGGCGGTGACCGGCACCAGTGACAGTCTGTGTGCAAAAGAGCATCCTTTAAGCCTGACACCTATTGAATTTCCTGGGCCAATATTCAATGTCGCTATACGGCCCAAGACAAAGACGGACGTAGATAAGCTAGGCACTGTCTTGCCCAGATTGACTGAGGAGGATCCCACTCTGCAGGTACGCAAGGAACCGGATACCGGTGAGACCGTGCTTGCCGGCATGGGAGATTCGCATGTAGAGGTAGTGGTGGACAGGATGCAGCGAAAGTTCGGCGTCGGGGTTAAAATGGGTATCCCCAAGATCCCGTACAAGGAAACTATTGCCGCCGGTACCAAGGCGGAATACAAGCACAAGAAGCAAACGGGGGGACACGGTCAGTACGGGCACGTCTTGCTGAACCTTGAGCCTCTGCCCCGGGGCGAGGGCTTCGAGTTTGCTCAAAAGGTAGTTGGCGGGTCGGTACCCAAGAACTACATACCTGCGGTGGAGAAAGGTGTCCTTGAAGCACGGCAGGAAGGTATCCTGGCCCGTTACCCGGTAGTTGACGTCAAGGTAATCCTCTACGATGGCAGCTCCCACCCGGTAGACTCCTCGGAGATATCCTTCAAGATCGCTGCGTCGCAAGCTCTCAAAAAGGGCCTGTCACAGGGCCAGCCCGTTTTGCTGGAGCCGATAATGCACCTTGAGGTTGTGGTACCTGAGGTCTTCATCGGTGACATTATTGGCGACCTTAATACCAAGCGGGCCAGGGTGCTGGGGATGAACCCGGAGGATGGTAATCAGGTGATTGAGGCCCACGTGCCCCTGGCCGAGGTGCTGAGATATGCCATAGACCTGAGGGCCATGACCCAGGGTCGAGGCACCTATAAGGTCGAGTCCAGTCATTACGAGGAGGTTCCCGCGCATCTAGTTGAGAAGATCGTCAGTGAGCGGGCAGCGGAGAAAGCCGAGAAAGCTTAGCCGCAGTTCAAAAAAGAGATACGAAGGCCAACCTCTGGGTTGGCCTTCGTATCATTAAGGTGAAGACGTAGGGGCAATTCATGAATTTGCCCCTACCTGCGCCGTTCTGAAGTGATAGGGTGGGTGAAGTAAAGGCGCGGGTGCCACCCACAAGTCCGAGCTTGTGGGTGTGCTGCCAATCCGGCGGGCTGGCAGCAGCTTGTGCCATGATGATACCGACTTGTTCATAAGACATCTAGAAGCAGGAGAAGACCCCTGACAGCTTCCCCCTCTATATGCTGGGAGCAATGACCCACAGCCTGTACCAGCCCGCATTCCAGGCTAACCTCAGCCCCAAATCACCGTCTTGCATCATCCAGTAGTCTATCCAGCTTGCAGCCGTATCAACCCAGTCCTCACACCCGTATTCGACTGCCTTCACCCAGTTTTCATCCCTCAGACCAGGTATAGAGCCAGGTTCAGTGGCATAGACCCAGTAGCCGTCGTTGGGATACAGGGGATCGGGGGTGTCGAGGGTATCATTCACTCGATCATAGCCCTGCAGGCGCTCGTATTCCGCAGTGTCAAGATAGCCAGCAAGGTACACTCCGCCGCGCCAGTCACCCTGCGGCGGCATCGGCAGAATGCCCTTGTATCCGATCAGGTTCCATCCTGGCACCACGTCATACTGCGGTGGAGCATGCGGGCCGGCCAGGAAGTTACACCCGACCACAGTCATTGTGGCATCCCCACTCATCTTGATCCAGTAGCCCTCACCGTCCTTCAGCACAGTCAGCTCGCTTGCCTCAGGCGCCTCTGGACCGTAGGCATACCACTCGGCTGCGGCAGCATCGTACCCCCAGACGACCTCTACCTGGTCAGTCACTCCCTCTACCAGCCCATCGTATCCGGAAAGGACGGTCTCCACGTCGTTATCCAGCGGGATGACCGGTAGGGAGACGAGGTTCCACCCCTGGTACAGGTTCTGCGGGTACTGAATGGGAGTGAGGTAGTCCTCCCGGTTGGTGGCGATCACGGCCAGAGAGGTAGTCTCAGCACTGCTAACCGCTGGGAAGTCGGGCATCAACTCATAGATGTCAGGTGCCATGTTGCTCAGGTCGAGCCACGGGATGGCTATCACCGCTCCCACGTAGTCCGGTAGTCCACCGCCGCCATCACCAACGGCCTGCCCTGCTGCAGCCAGGCTGCCAAACGCTGCCATCAACTCCTCCGGAATGTCCTGGCCCAGGCCTCCGTCAAGCACGCCACCCAGCCCACCGAACATCCCAACCAGATCGAATAACCACGATGGCAGGTCCATGGTCAGCTTCTCCAGTTCCCAGGCTTGGGCATCGGCATCGTACCCCGAGATACCGATTAGCTGGGTCTTCAAAAGCCCAGCGTCGTCCAGGTCTGCCTGGGTGTAGGGGAGAACCACCATTCCGATGTCGATAGCCCCCTCCGGCGTAACGATGATGTCAACCGGTTTCGCCAGGGTGAAGTCAGCAACATCCTGCGACACAGCCGGCCACTCCAGCCTGATAACCGCCTCCTCATGCACATGGGCCAGGACAAGGACATCGGGGATATAAAGACCAAGTATGCCTTCCTCCACCGCCCTGGGAGCTAGCTTTAGATACTCAGCCCACCGGGTAGCGGTGGAGAAGTCCGCATCCACATCATAGGAAGGGTCGTAGAACATAAACTGAAGCACCCCGCCGCCATCATCGGATCCCATTGCCACCACGTCGGGGTAGTAGATGGCAATCCCGTGGGCGTTGGGATGGTCGGGACCGAAAGAGTTGGCGATAACCGCCTGCCCCACCGCTGCCATCACGGCTTGAGCCGCAGTAGCCACGTCGGTCTCAGGCAGGGCAGTGGTAACAAGCTGGGCGAAGTGATACAGGTCAATGCTGCCAGAGAAAGCCTCTCCGAAGGATTCCGCCTCGTCCGCGGCAGCAGCAACCGCGCCAAGCAACTCATCTTCAGTCATCGCCAACAGCTCACCAGCAAAAGCGTCCACCAGGCTGGCCAGCTCATCTATCTGGCTCAAGTCTTTGGCTGACATGGTACCCTGGGGGAAGAGAACCTCAGCGCCCATGTAGACAGCGTCATACTCCTGGGTAATCAACCTAGCCAAATCGGCGGCGGATATCTTTGCCGGGTGCAGGGCTAGCTCGGTGAGAATCTGGCCATAAGGCCAGCTTTGCACCGCGCCCACCCCCTGTGAGCCCACCGCATACTCGGCGTACTCCCTGATCTGGTAGTCCACCTCGAGCATCTGCATCAGGCCGGCATCGAAGCCGACGACCTGGAGCTTGTTGACTCCCTCACCGGTTATGGCTCCGAGAGCCCCTCCCAGTTCCCTCACGGTGAGGCTATCGTTGTCGGTCTGATCTTGACACAAACCACCAGACGACCTCCAACCGTGGTCCCACAGCACAAGGGCATAGTTGGGGGCTGGGTACTCAGCCTGTGCCCAGGTGACGAAGTCCTCCAGGGTCTGCGAATCCCCCATATTGACCTCGCCCGTCTCCGGGTCGATTGCCGTCTCTTCACCATCCACCGACGCTATCCCTTCGGGGGTCTTGACAAGGACTTGGGAATCACCGCAGTCCGCGCCGTC
>JAUWXW010000067.1 GCA_030616195.1 Chloroflexota bacterium
CTGCTTGAAATTGTTGACGCACTCGGCCGGAGCCTGGATGAACGGGGTGTACAGCACCCTGTAGCCGGCCAGGTACAGCTTTATCGTCAGCTCCCAGTCCTCGGAGATGCTGGAGCCCCAGCCTACCTGGCGCAAAGCGTCGACCCGGATCATGTAGACGCTGCCGGATACCATCTTCATCGTGCCGACCAGCTCCTGTCCGGACCGCTCCACGACGTAGCTGCCGCTGTACTCGGCGCGGACTCCCTTGGTGATCCAGTTCTCGTCGGCGTTCAGCATGTGCCACTGGTATCCCTGCACCGCCGCCACCTTCTCATCGGCCAGCCCGTTATTCCCCCCATTCCCGGAGGACGGCCCGTTGCCACGGTTCCCTCCCACACCATTAGGCTTGCCGTTCCCCCTCACACCATTAGGCTTACCGTTCCCGTTGCCGTTGAAGCCGTTAGGCCCGTAGAAGTAGGCGAGATACTGCTGGATCATATTGGGAGCGGGGACGAAGTCGGCGTCATAGATGACGACGAACTCGGTGCGGGGGTCCATGACCTCCAAGGTCTTTTTCAGCGCCGCCCCTTTGAAGCCCTTGCGGTTGATGCGGTGGCTGACCTTGACCTTGGGGTGCTTGGCCCACTCCTCCAGGTGGTCCAGGGTGCCGTCCGCGGAATCGTCCCCCACGATCACCTCGTAGTTCTCGTAGTCGAAGGAGGTGCAGGCGGTCAGGAGCCGGTCGATGACCCGCTGCTCGTTGTAGGTGGGCAGGTGGATGGAAACGAACGGCTGGCGGTCTAGGTGGAACCCATTGCCGTTGCCGTTGCCGTTGCCGTTACCGCCGTTGCCGTTACCGCCGTTGGCTTTGGCTTTGGTAGCCTTCTTGACTAGCTCACAAGTGAGCGTGCCATCTTCAGTAACCGTCATGGCAAAGAATTTGCCATTGAGAGCCTTGACATCTACCTTAGCCTCAGTCACCACGTCTACAATGGCACTGGCAACGCCTTCCGCCACCTTGCCCACTGTAGCGTCTTCCGCCTCCCTTGTCTTCTCTTCAGCTATCGCCTGTTCGAGCTTTCGACTCTTTTCAAGCAATGACTCTAGCTTTGTTGCCATCTTGGTTTATCCCTCCCCTTTTTGTTTTTTTTGCAAACGCAACACGTTTGCATACATATAAAGTAACACGTTTGACGTTGACTGTCAAGCGTATAACAAGCATTATACGCTATATAAAATCAAGCATGATTTTATTCCTCACATTCGCTGATGCTGGCGAGGCTTTTTGCCCCTTCTTAAATCGATGATTCCAGGGGTGATTAGAGCTTTTGGGGGCCAGAATATACCCCAGCCCGTTTCAGGGCTGTTTTTGCAGCCGATTAAGGGGGTCTCTGCAACTTTGAGGGGTAGAGGTCAGCTGATCTGAGGTGCCTCACCCATGCCCGCAGCCAGAGCCTCTTTCGCCAGTTCTGCAGCAGCCGCAAACGACTTCTGGGCCATCTCGATCCTCCTGGGTAGCCTCTCACTAATCATGGCTTCCAGGGAGGACCTGAGAGGGGGCATAAGCTCTAGGGCCTCGCGCAGCTTGGAGTTAAGCACACCCAGCCTCGTTCTTTCCGTACCTCTCGCCTTCCTAGCGGCCTTCACCACTTCCTCAAGTAAGTCCAAGAGCCGGTTCTCGATCTCCCCAACAGCCTCAGGGGAGGGACGGTCTACCAGCTCATCGACCATCGCAAGGATTTCCCGGGCTCTCTCCTCATAGAGGGCTGGTATCACCGGTGGCGCTTTGGGCGGAGCTTTAGGTTTCGGGGGACGCTTAGGTTTAGGAGGCGGAGGTGGTGGGGGTTTCTCAACAACAGGCGGAGGTGGTCTCACCGCAACAGGTGTGGGAGGTCGTGGGCGTGGTGGTGGTGCGGGAGGTCCCACCACCAGGCCAATGGACAGCCGGTAGCTGGCCTCCAATCTCACCCACCGTGGATCCGTGGGATCAGCAATTCTGTAGTAGTGGCGTGGGGAGGGCGCCTGTGGGCGTGACTCTCTCACATATGCCGGCGGCACAGGGAAACCATCTTCGATCCCAGCCCAGACCCCTGTCTCTTCGGCATGGTCGAAGATAATCAGATGCATCTGATTGGCGAGCCAGATGTACTTCGACATGGAGGCACGGGTCACTCCATTCTTCAGACCGGCACGGATGAGATGCTCCTTGTATGCCCTATAGATCGACTGCACATAGTCCATCCCGCCCTCACCTACCAGGTGATCTCGAATGAACTCCCCAGGGGGCTTGGCAAGCAATCTAACCGGCACAGCAGTCTCATTCTAGTGGAGAGGAAAAGGGACTTCCACCCGGGAAAAGAGTGAAGCCGCTCTGCGACCGACGCCCTGTAGAGTACGGTTGCAAACGATCGGAAGAAAGCAAGAGGGGACTGGCAATCACCAAATGCCAAATCCCCAAAAGGTGAGAGGAGCCTACCAAGACTCTCACCCTGCTATATTACTGCAAGTATATTGCTGCAAGTATATTGCTGCAAGTATATTGGCCAAGATACGAGAGGGTGGACTAGATTCTCTTTGTTTAGCCCACTTTAGTCCACTTGACTTGGTAGCGGCTGTCCTAGCCGCGACGTGGAAATGTTACGGTAGAATATACCCTCGCAACGCTTACACCTGAATTTGCGGAGTCTGGGATCAATGCCATCGGGGGGAATCCAGGATAGCTGGCGGCCCTGGGAAGGCATCTTTTTACCCCGTCGATTTGGGAAACGCCCACAGTGGCACTCCTCTACATTTGGTTTTACCGTCGGCGGAGGCAGGGACAAAAATTCTAGCTGCTGGGGTGCAGTTGTCGTTGTCATCCAAGCTTTCCTTGCCTAGCATCGTTGAATCGCTTGGGCAGCCGGGCTCGCAGGTCATCTCGAGCTAGGTGGGTGTAGATCCGAGTGGTAGCAATGTTCTTGTGCCCCAGGACATCCTGTATGTCTCTCTCGCTAGCCCCCAGCTTCCGGAGCTGGTAGCCAGCGGTGTGGCGCAGGCTGTGGATATGCACATCTGGCATACCCGCCCGCCGAGCCAAATCCTTAATAATTCCCTGGGCGGTGCGCTCGGCCATATGACTGTCAGGTGCCTTACCAGGAAAGACATAACGGCCTCCACCATTGGAATCGATGTAGTCTTTGAGAGCCCTGAGCACCTCGTCCTCGATCGGCACAAAGTCTTCCTTCCCCCCCTTGCGAGTAATTCGAAGGAAGCCCTCATCCAGGACATCATCCCTCTCGAGCCTGAGGGCCTCGGAACACCTAAGCCCGCCGCCACAGTACGCATAGAGGAGGGCCAATTCCTTTTTGGCCTTCTGCCTGCTCCGTTCAGGCATCTCAGGATCGTAGAGTGGCCGGAGGGTCACCGCCAGCAGATGGTTCATCTCCTCATCAATGAGATACCGCGGCTGGTGCTCTGTAGTCGTCAAACCCCGGAGCTTGAACTCCTCCTTGCCCAGGAATTTGAAGAAGCTCTTGAGAGCCCAGATATGACGGTTGATACTGGTCGGCTTATTCCCATTCGCCTCCAGGCGTTTGATGAAGTCCTTGGCCCGCTCGGGGGTAGGCTCCTCGCCCTCGAGAAAGCGGAGGAAATATTCCACAGACCAGCAGTAGGCACGCCTCGATCTCTCACTTTTGGGCGCCTCCTCATCGCTACCAAAGCGGAGGTAGTCATCAAATTCTGGCAGCACTAGATCTTCCTTTCATATTTATTAGAGGCCTGGCGGAGTCCTCTTCTCCACCTCTCCGGGGTGCCCGCTGGACTTGTCGTGGGGGGGTCATCCGTGAGGGGAGTCGTCCCTTTTATGACCGTTCCCCACGGACCCGTGGTCTTCATCGGGGCCAGAGACGGAGCCGGCGTGGGCGGCATCGGCCAGGGGGACGGCGGCTGCGGTGCCGGCACGGGTTGCCCTCCTGGTATCCCGCCAGGTCCACGCCCAGTTTGGCAGATCCCATCAGGGTCCACGAGGGTTATCGTCTCAATTCCCAATATGTTCAGTTTCACAATTTCACCTCTTTCTTCTCCATGCTTTGCTCCTTAAGCCTCTTGATGGGGGCAGTGGGGGACTCATGCCACCTCTTTCTTCTCTAGCTCCTTAAACATCTCACCGAGGGGGCGGATCTCCACCTCGACAGATGGTTTTTGCTCTTCTGGCCCCCGGGCGCCCTCGACATCCTCGTGACGCGCCTTGGTCCAGTCACCGCGGCCCAACTCCACTTCATTCTTTCCGTCCAGCCTAATGATGGTACATCTGACGCTGTAGTCGCCAGGCTCTACAGGCATGAACACAGTAGAGCCGGGAGGCACTATAGCTCGCCCGACTACCTTCTTGCCGCTTAAGAGTTCCACCCTCACGGGCAGGGTCAGGGGATTATTGACTCGAACTCCATATTTCTGGCCTTCAGATTCATCTAGTCGTCTCACTCGTCTGTATTCCTCGCTGGTCATCTCAAACTCCCCCAAGACCTGCGCAGGCGCTGAATATCCTTCTCCAGGGCACGGACCGGCGCACGGAGGACCTCCTGGCCTGCTTCAGTCAGGGTACTTACCATCCTCCGCATCTCCTTCTCCTGCTTTAGGAGCTGCTCCCTTTGCAGGGCAGCCCAGGGCGCTGGTAATCTCTCCCTGGGTATATGGAGGAGAAGGGTGGATCTCATCTCGTTATACTGCGTGGTAGAGATGAGGCCATTAGCCAGGGCCTTCTCCACATAGTCAAGTGCCTTCTCCGCGCCAATCTCATTAGCCAGAGCCCAGGCTACCTTGGCGGGTGCCTCTCTTTCGCCGGATGACATCCTCCGCACACGGTCAATGATGCGACTCATCTGCGTAGAGGTGATGTCGTTTATGGTTTTCATCACCAGAGTGTTGAGCATTCTCTTGGCTAAGCTGTCTGGGAATTCCTCCACTAACCTGTCCTCCTTCCGCCTTGCTTCATGTAGGCGGGGGTCACTCTCCGCAGACACCGCCCTGCTTCCTTCTTGGAACGGTGCCTGTGTGGGCAAACAACCCTGCCCCATCCCTCATCATCGCTTCTGACAGTTGGAATAAATCGCCCTTCTTGCTCGATTACCTCATAAATCCTAGCCATTATGCCTCATACTCTATTGTCATAGCAGCATCGCTCCACTGGCGAATCGTCCCGTCTGCTTCGCAGGTATAGTAATATTTTGTGGTGGTTATGGCCATATAATTTCCCAGTGTGGGGACGCCGCCTGCACCGCCCGGGAAGGCGGTCATATCATTGATGCCAACACCAGCAGCGAAGTTCCTGGGTAATGGTATTGCTGATAGACCGGTCTCATCTAACAATGCTCTCACCGCCGACTCGATGAGGCGTTTCTCTGTCTTCCTGTCAAGGTCCAGGCCATTAGACATCTAACCCTCCCTCTTCTTTGCGAAAACTACACCATTGATGTCTTCAAGAACCCGCCTGAGGCGCATAACTGCTGCTTCCTCGCCATATTCCCATGCCTGCCTCTGCTCCCTCATCACACTACTCCTAATGGAGAGCAGTAAGCCTGGGACCCCCAGGGCTTTACCTATACGCTGCGCATCTCTCTTTAAGGGATCAGTGGGGTTACCCAGGGCTTTATTTATTCGCTCGGCATCTTTCTTCAAAGGATCAAAGACCATGGTGTTCCTCCCTTACCTTGGCAGGGACAGGCTTGCCCTCTTGGATCGCCTGCTCAACTAGATCCCTGTGCTCGAAGAACCTGTTGATTTGGCCGTACTTCACCAGCAGGGCTTGTCGGATTTGCTCCTTGTCGGTTGTGCCTAACAAGACCTCGAAGTGGATATCGCGATAGGCATCGGACGGACTGATGGCCCGAGCACGCTTCTCGATGAGCCGTTTCTCGTATGTAGTGGCCTCGTCACCCTTTATGGCGGCGTTTAGGACCTCCTCCCGATGTCGCCAGTAGACATCCTGGAGCATTTCAGGTCGCGTCTCGGGGAAGTCCTGTTCGTAGCTGTACTCCAATCTCGTCATCTGCCAAGGTTCCTTTGGCCCAGCTCCCAATGCTTTCTTTATTCGCTCGGCATCTTTCTTCAAAGGATCAAAAACCATGATTCTCCTTCACGTATAAGGATAATTATACGCTATCGGACCTCTTTTGTCTAACCCTAACCAATAATAGGGTGGCCACCTGGCAAAAGCCAAGTAAAATATGCCCAATATTATGCCACTTTGGGGATAATTCACGTTTGGAAGTTATTAGACCCCGTCAAATAAGATTCATTAAGGATATGATATTTATAGAAATGACGACCAATCGATATGATATTTATAGAAATGACGACCAATCAACAAGGGGGAGTGTCGGAGTGGTCGGAACGAGCCGAGATAGGATCGGGTCGCCTGTAACAGCAACACTCCCCCTTTCCCTATGCCTTTATGTGCTCTCTGCTAGCTCGGTCCACTCATAGTCACCGTCTGAGTTCTGCACGCACATGAGGACCTCCGTCTTCCCGCATGGGGCTTGCCCATGAGGTACTGTCTCGTGGGTGATTATCCTGCCCTCGTTTGCAATGCCTGCTGGGGGCAGAGGGCTACCTATTTTCTCGGGGACTGCCGCCTGCCCGGCCGGTATCCTCCCATCCGTCAGGATGGGACCCATCACTGATCTGGCCCCACACGCACAGTCCGCCACCAGTTGGCCCGTCTCGTCATCAAAATACAGGTTCTTTACCTTAAGCAAAGCCATGGGCAACCTCCTTTCACAGCGTGACCCTGTAGTAGCAATCAGGACAGACAGGGAAGTAGACCTTCGAGTCCCAGTCCACCCTACCTTCATACATCGGCAGGCAAAAGCCACCACGAACCAAAGGTATTTCCTTCCCACACAGTGGACACTCAGTCCACGCCTGGTCCAACTTGACTATGCAAAGAGTCTTTGACTCGCTCATTCCTTAATCCAGCCCAGGCCGCCCGTCAGTTCCAGCATTAGTCCTACGGTTGCGCACCCCGATATGCCAGCTACTGAGATGCAAGGTTGTGTGGTCCGGTGCTTCAACACTTCCTCTCACAAGGGGTGCGGGATGGGCGAGATTTTGGAAGCTTTGATATACTACTTGGCTCCCTTTATGCCGTGTCTCTGTACCATAAATGAGAGGTGCCCCATAATGGAGGGCGTTCACTTTCAGCCCTGCGGGGTTTCTCATTCCGACTAGGTTAGCGTAGTAAAGTCTATCGCCGAATTTATGTATCCTCGGCTCTTTGGTGGTAGGGATAAAGTGCCAGTCGCCCTGGCGCTTTACATCGAGACCTGCCGCAATAGCCTCTCTCACTTTATTGGGCATAAGCCAATCGAATGCCTCCAGAACAGTCCTGGGCTTTTTGTTGACAGGGGTTACAAACGGGTGGCCGTCATCCATGCCTATTAGGAAATGGCTCGTATTCTTGGAGACGCTGATACATACGAGCATGGCCTGTCCATCTACATTCAGCACCTCTATGTCTTGGCGGTGAGCGTGAGTTCTCCCGCCCCATTTGGCCAGGCATGGCCCTTCCCAAATCACCACCATACCTTTCTGCACCTCAGGCCACTTTATCTGGGAATAGGCACCACCAGGGCACAGGAAGCGTCGCCGGAAAACTTGCTCCACCTCCACATCCTTGGGGTCTAGCCGTCGATTACAACTAGGGCAATAATATGACCGGTTGCCAGTGAACACGTCCCTCCATACGAGGCGACCACACCCTCGATGGGTTGCACTAGCCCGTTGACGAACAGAGC
>JAUWXW010000083.1 GCA_030616195.1 Chloroflexota bacterium
AGACGTTTCCAGTTGGAAAGCATCGGGGAAAACTTCGTACCAACTGGGGTCATACATCGGCAGGTCACTCCCCCCACCACCCATAATCCTCACCCCTGTTAGATCATCCGCTCTGCTGACCACGGCCAGCCCCAGAGCCAAAGCCTCTGGCTGACCAAATACAACGTAATCCCCTGACTTAAGCACCTTAACTGCTTCTTCAGGGGAAACCAGCCTCTTCTTGTATTCCTCTTGCCAATCTGTCGTCAGGACGCACCTCCTTGTGTCACTTCAGAAAATATGGTAGCATGCGCCATTTGGCAGCGTCAAGGAATTCCCCTCCCCCCGAACGCAACGATTGAAATTTCCAAGCATAGGGCAGGTCTCCATAGGCGACTCGCCTCTGGCGAGGGCTCTGTCCCCTGCCACCGCTAAGTGGGTGGCAGAGCACCCATCTATGAAAAGGATAGTTCCTGAGGCGTGAAGGAATCTCTTCCTTCACCACAAGGTTGAGGGAGAGGACTCCCTCCGTCCTCAAGAAAACCACGGCCACACTTGGCTCTGGCTGTGCAGAGCACCCCCTACCCGCATTTGGTATACCCGCAGCCAGGACAGAGGAAACAGCCTTCCTGATATACCAGCAGGTTGCCACAATCAGGACACTGACCTGCTACGTTTACTGCGGCCAACGGGCCATTGGCATTCTTGGCGTCATCACGGCTGTCGCCGTTCTCTTCCTCCAGCACGCTGCCAATGGCATCGGGACAGGAAAGCACAGCATGCCCTCCGTCCCAAGCAATGGAGGGACACCGAATACCCCGAAGGTGCTTCACAATGGAGGACACTTCCAAACCCGACCTCAACGACAGAGAGATGAGCCGACTGATGGCCTCCAACTGGGCCGAGGCACAGCCTCCTGCCTTCCCCAGGCTGCTGAAGACCTCGCAAATCCCCTCCTCATCTCTGTTGACCGTCACATAAATGTGCCCGCAGCCGGTAGATACTCTTTCAGTGGACCCAGAGGTAGTCCGGTCTCGCTTCCGGGGGCCAGGGGCTTTGCTTTCGACCTTCTTCTCTATCTCCCGAGTAACACTCAACACCTGACTGTCTTTGCTTCCGTCTCGATAGATGGTTATTCCTTTACACCCCAACCCATAAGCCAGGCGATACACCTCAGCTACGTCTTCCCTGGTGGCATGACGCGGGAAGTTGACCGTCTTGGAAACAGCGTTATTTGTGGAATCTTGGAATGCTGCCTGCATTTTCACATGCCACTCAGGAGTAATGTCATGGGAGGTGACGAAAACTCGCTGCACCCGCTCCGGCACTTCTTCCATGCCCCGCACGCTACCTTTCTTAGCCAGCTCCCTCATCAAGTCCTCGCTATAGAACCCTTCTCTTCTGGCCACCTCCTCAAAATAGGGATTCACCTCTACCAACTGCTCTCCTTCAAGGATGGTGCGAACGTAGGAGAGGGCGAAGAGGGGTTCAATGCCACTGGAGCAGTTGGCCACAATGCTCAAGGTACCTGTAGGAGCGATGGTAGTTCGAGAAGCGTTTCTCAGCCTGGGGCCACCGGGCACGTCATAGATACTCCCTTCAAAGGCGGGGAAAACTCTCCTCTCCTCAGCTAGCTGTGCAGAGGCAGCGTCACCTCTTTCGCTGATGAAGCTCATCATACTTTCAGCAGCTTCCAGCGCCTGCTCAGAATCATAAGGTATGCCTAAGCAGATAAGCATATCGGCAAAACCCATCACCCCCAGGCCAATTTTTCTGGTGGCCTTGGTCATTTCCTCTATGTCAGACGAGGGAAACTTATTCATATCGATCACATTGTCCAGGAACCTGGCCGCTAGCTTCACTGCCCTGGCCAGCTTAGGGTAATCGATTTCTGCCTTGTCCTTTCGCCACCGCAGCATCTTGGCAAGATTGATTGATCCCAGGTTACAGGACTCGTAGGGGAGCAAGGGCTGCTCACCGCAGGGATTGGTGCTCTCGATCATTCCCAACCTTGGAGTAGGATTATCCTTATTGATTCGGTCAATAAAAACAATGCCCGGATCGCCTGTCCTCCAGGCCATATCCACTATCTGATCAAAGACCTCTTTGGCACTGAGTTTCCCCACTGCTTGTTTGGTGCGCGGATTGATGAGGTCATAATCGCGCCCCTCCTCCACCGCCTTCATAAACTCCTCGGTAACAGCCACCGAAAGGTTGAAGTTGCTGAAGGCAGATGTGCCCTCTTTGGCACGGACAAACTTGAGGATATCGGGGTGATCGATACTGAGGATGGCCATGTTAGCCCCCCGGCGCATCCCGCCCTGTTTAATTACGTCGGTAGCCACATCAAAGGCCCGCAGGAAAGAAATGGGGCCGCTGGCCACCCCTCCAGTAGAGCCTACCCGATCATTCTCCGGCCTAATCCTGGAGAAAGAGAAGCCGGTGCCACCACCACTCTTGTGAATCAAGGCGGTTTGCTTTACAGCCTCGAAAATGGACTCCATTGAATCTTCGATGGGGAGAACAAAGCAGGCAGAGAGTTGCCCCAACTCCCTCCCGGCATTCATCAGGGTGGGAGAGTTGGGCAGGAACTCCAAACTGGCCATCATGTGGAAGAATTCCTCCTCCAGGGCTTTGACATCTGCTTGCGGATTGTACGACAGCTCAGCAGAGACAATGCAGTGGGCGACACGGCGGAACATCTCTTCCGGCGTCTCTATGGGACGACCCTCATTATCCTTCTTCAAGTACCTTTTCTCCAGCACCCTCAAGGCATTGGGGGATACCTTTACAGCGGTCCCTTTGCCGGTGGCCACCGGAGAATGGATAATCTTGATCTGCCTCGGTTCGACAACTTCAGTGATCACATCATGGCCCATCTCAGCCAGAGCTTCTTTAACAATTGTCTCGATCTTCATGGATTCTGATTTGCGCTTACTCCCCCGTTTTTTCTTGGGAAGGACATCCTCCATCCCCGGGAATGGCAGCCCTGCCTCGTCCCGCTCCAGACGCTGGATCACCTGTTCCGTGAGCTGCTCTGTTAGATTTCGGTCCGAAATGCCCATAGCCTCGGCGGCAGCAAAGACAGCCCGAGCTATCCTGTCACTAGCAACCCGTCCCGATTCGTCACTACCAGGTTCATGTTCAGACATTGTTCCCTCCCGTTTTCGGCTATGTACCCTTCACCCGACTCTTAGCCGAAACAAGAGATCCTTCAGGTGCGATCAAAGGCAGTTGAGCTGTAGGAATCTTGCCCTGCCCCTGAACAAGGGCATCGACCTCCTCCTTGAAGCTTTCTACATCAGCAAATTCCCGGTAGACGCTGGCAAAGCGAATATAGGCAATGCGGTCCAGCTCTCTAAGGTGTTCCATTACCAACCCACCGACTGTGGTGCCGGAAACCTCAACCTTACCTAATCGGTGAAGCTCCTCCTCAACCTTATCCACTAACCGCTCGATGTCTTCGTTAGCTATGGAGCGTTTGGTACAGGCCTTACGGATGCCTGTAGTCAACTTGTCCCGGCTGAACTCCTCCCGGCGCCCGTCCTTCTTAACCACCAGGAAGCTGGCGGCTTGAACCCGCTCATAGGTGGTGAAGCGGGAGCCGCAGTGCAAACACTGCCGGCGGCGCCTCACTCCCTCGTTCACGCTCCGGGAATCAACAACCTTCGAGTCCTGATATTCACAATAAGGGCACTTCATGAGGTGCGGCCTATATCTTGAGGTGTAGGAGATTATAACACAATATGTAGTGGTTGTCAAGGGGTCCCGGAGGCGAAGATCGGCCAGTCGCCGTCAGCGATAACGAAGGGCTAGATTCTTCAGTTCACCATAATCTCCTACGCCGACTGTGTCGAGAGACGCAGCCGCAGGAGTATTCTGGAGACCCCGCCCTTATGGTCATTAAGTATTTATCTTGTCAGTTACCTTTGGCGAAGAAGAGAAACCAATTTCCTTGGGTAGATGCGCCCGACATCGGGCGCACTACCCCTAGCAAGGTAGTCGGGATAGCCCTCTACCAAGTGTCAGAGACTTTGACTTTTCAGCCTCAGCATATTACTATTTCGCCATTGATACGGTGGAGGCTCGGAGGCAACAAAAGCATGAGCAAACGCCAGTGCTCGATACTTATGGAAAGGTAGTCGAGCCAAGACCGATTCGCGGTGTTGCCAGCCTCAACCGAACTGCCACCGCTATTGGTCATCTCCCTAGGATAGACATCCCTGTCATGGAAGGATGTGTCTTGGCGGCAATGGAAAGCCTCAGATATAAAGGAAGTGAGTATCAAGTTTCCCGACTGGAAAGAGGTTACTCCAACCCGCTAGACAGGAGGGAGCTGAACAGGTGACAAACAGGACGGCACAGATTATAGGCACCGGTTCATACCTGCCTGAAAGAGTGGTTACCAATCAGGCTTTGAAGGAGATGGTAGGTAACTTCACCTCGGATAGAGCTCGGGCGTCGCTGGCCAAAAAGGGCATAGATGTGGAGGCGCTAACCGAGGCCGAGCTATTTGATGAGTGGATCAAGAGAGTAACCGGCATCCGACAGAGGCATCTATCTGCGGGAAGCAATTCTCCTTCAGGTGATACCGAGGAACTGGCGTTCCAGGCGGCAAAGGAAGCCATGCAAGTAGCCGAGGTGGAAGCAGATGACATAGAATTTGTCCTGGCAGCCAGTTTTACGCCGCAGTTTGTCATTCCCAATCTTGCCTGTTCTATCGCCCATCTGATCGGCGCTAAGGAAATCGGGGGGTTTGTCCTGAATACGGCTTGCACGGGGTTTATCGATGCCCTGGGGGATGCCTATTACAGGATAAGATCGGGCGAATATGAGACTATCCTTGTAGTCGCAGTAGAGATCCTTTCTAAGGTGACTGACTATAATGATCCCACCACAGCAGTACTCTTTGCTGATGGTGCCGGAGCAGCAGTGGTTCAGGCTGCCGAATCGGGAATCGTTTCTTTCTACTCTGAATTCGACTATTCTGCAGACCATATCATCCTGGAGGAAGGAGGCCTTCTGAGAATGGGTGGTGGCCCTCTGGTACAAAGGAGAGCAGTCAATGCTATGGCCAAAGCCGCCTTATCTTGCCTGGACAAGAGTCCCTATGAACTCAAAGACATAGACTATGTCATCCCCCACCAGGCCAACGAGCGAATCACCAGAGCTCTAGCTAAGAAATTGGACCTGCCCATGGAGAAATTCTGTGTAACTATTGACAGGTATGGGAATACCTCTGCTTCTTCGGTGGCTATAGCCCTGGATAAGGCGGTGAAAGGCGAAATTGAGGGATACCACATCGAAAGAGGAAAAAGGGTCCTGTTGACTGGAGTGGGTGGAGGTTATACTTTGTCGGGCATGGTGATCGATTATTAAGACGAAACCCAGGTTCGGGACATCAATTCAGCAACACAATGCCCCGGATCTGATGCAGTGCAAAAGACCTTTATGGACCCGATGTCACGCTGAAAAGCACCCTGAACTCAATCGACGCGTTTGAACATCTTCCGGGGTGCTCCACAAACGGGGCATTTCTCAGGGGCTTCGCCCTCCACCGTGTTACCGCAATACTGGCAAACGTAGAAGGGCTTCTCTTCCATAGGCTGACCCTTTTCGAGCATACCGACGGCAGCCTGGAATAGACCATAGTGAATCCGTTCCACCTGGTTGGCTATATCAAAGCTGTGACTTGCCTTATCTTCACCTTCGGCCTCAGCCTGCTTTATGAAGTCAGGATACATCTTGGTGAACTCGTGATTCTCACCACCTACTGCCGCCAGTAGATTATCCATGGTTGCCTTGATTCCTTGCATCACCCTGAGGTGGTTACGAGCGTGGGCCGTCTCGGCCTCTGCCGCGGCGCGGAACAAACGGGCTATCTGCTTGTGCCCCTCCTCTTCTGCCTTCTCGGCGAAGAACAAATACTTGCGATTAGCCTGGCTTTCCCCGGCAAAAGCGGATGCTAGATTATCATTGGTCTTACTCACGATTCTCCTCCTCTTTGCAAACTGTTACATTCAATAACCTTGGGTGTCATTCTGAGGTCGCTTTGGGCGACCGAAGAATCCCGAGACCCTCAGTCGCTTTGGGCGACCGAAGTAGCGCGACCCTTTAGGGTCGCTTCCTTGGCGAGGCTAAAGCCTCGCGCTACTGTCATTGAACACCTTCTACTCCTTCCTTTAGCTTGATGTGTTCTTTGCGCATGCACTTGTCCATGACCACCAGGAGACCGGCTTCTCTGGCGCGGGCCACCGCTTCCTCGTTTATCACCCCTTCCTGCATCCATACCGCCTTGGCTCCGGCTCTGATTGCTCCCTCTACAATGTCTGGCACCTCTCCAGAGCGTCGAAATATGTCCACTACCTCGATAGGCTCAGGGATAGAGGCCAAGTCCGGGTAGCAGGTCTCGCCGAGTATCTCCTTCTCCCTAGGGTTCACCGGAACAATCCTGTATCCCTGCTCTCTAAGATAAGTTGCCACCCTTTGGCTGGGGCGCTCCGCTTTTGGTGACAGGCCCACTATGGCTATAGTGCGCCAGGTTTTCAGGATTCTCTCTTCCTCACTCATTCTGGCCTTCACCTCTCGACTATAAATCCTGGCCCTTTCAAGTTAGCCCCCTCCCCAAAAGTAGTTCATGCCGATGCCCACCTCGTCGCCCTCACTGAGCTCGGCCTCCAACCCGCCAGGAAGGCTCTCCAAATCACGCCCGTTAACCAGGACGAAATACTCTGCGTCAAGCACCCCACCCTGTGAGTCTATGGCTGCAATAGCCCCCTGGCTCTTTCGGGCTATCTCCTGCAAAAGGACCCTTATAGTGGCCCTGTCAGTCGAAAGCTCTACGTGATCATGGCCAAAGACCTTTGCCACATCGAAGTGGAAGAAAGACTTCAACCGTATTCTCACCGGTGATGCTCCTTTCCAATTCCGCACACTTTGCAATCAGGATTCTTTGCCAAGTCACGGAAGCCAAAATCCATAGTAGCCTCATTGATATACATCATCTTGCTGGTGAGCAGACGGCCAAAGCCTGCCAGGAGCTTGATTGCCTCGATAGCCTGGATGATGCCGATCAGAGCCGGGGTTACGCCGAAAACCGGGAACGGCTTGAGCTCCTTCGGTTTCTGGGGGTAGATACAGGCGAAGCAGGGTGTCTCTCCAGGGATGATGGCAGTAACCTGACCGTTGAGC
>JAUWXW010000139.1 GCA_030616195.1 Chloroflexota bacterium
CATCTCTGTGCCGCTCAAAAGCATGGAACGACCTTGGTACATTTCTAAATAATGGATTTTCTAATCCTTCGGTTGTCAGCGTTATCTCTATCCACCCTAATTCAAATGAACTAACGCTTACAATTCCGCCCAAGGCGTCAGCAATTATCTGGCAACCTAGGCAAATGCCCAGAATAGGCACTCTGAGGTTCATTGCTCGCAATAGGAACTGAGCTTCAATCTTCAGGTATGGAAAATATTTGGAATCCCCGGTGCTGTCCCTGCCACCGGTTACTATAATGGCATCGAACTCCTTGGGGGCAGGATATTTCTCATAGCAATATGGCTTTACTACCGCAATATCAGTTTGCCCTCTTAGATAGCTGAAACTACGGGCTATATTGGGACTATTTTCCACTAGAAGTATTCTCATTCTCATCATCCAATCCAGCTTCTTTTAGTAGGGATTCCACCATATTGGTAATACCTATGCTCGTTGATTGCATAAGTGCGAATTCATTGAGGTTTTTCGTCACCTTCCTTAACTGGTCTTGGCAACTTGCCCACATTGGTAGAGCGCGGTTCGCATTTCTTTGCAGAATTCGTACCAATCCATCAGCGCACGTCTCCTTTCTGAAGGCTCAACTGAAGCTGTCACCCCCCCCACCTGCCTTCAGACATATTGTACAATAAGGATCCCATTGACCAAAGCGTTGCACGATTTGCTGTCTTGTGCCACGGGAGCTGCTTGCTTATGCTCGGAGTGCGTCGAGACTTAACAAAATGAGTGATTGTCAACAAAACCGTCAGAATGTATAAGGGTCACAAAAGCCTGAATTGTTCAGTAGATAGCAAGAGTCCAGAATGTATACGGGTCACAAAAGTCCCTAATGAACACCTCCTTGCGCAGTCTTCTTCTATCTTCCCTCTGTTTTTTCACAGTCGATTCATTGATGTGAAGCTAGCTTCCTCAGAGGGAGTACATGACTTATGAGACACTTCTTATGTCTCTTCAGGCTTTTGTTTTCCCACTCTGGTATAGAACTCTTCCGGAATATCGTCAACATTCTTGTAGATGCGATACGTGCACCCTTTTGTTGCCACCTTCTCGGCCGGGATGGCCACCGTGCTAGGGTAGCCCAGCCCCTCGATGCTGAGGATCTCCAAGATCGGGGCATGGGTGCAATAGACGGGGAAGTCAGTCAGTCCCCAGGTCATAGTATGTGGCTTCTGAATCATGGTGAGGTTGCGGGGTGGCTCATAGGCCCCTTGTTCCAACAACCTCTGGCCGCTGCCGCAGGGCTCCATCGTTATGCTTACCTTCTCCTCATCCTCCTCTACCTTCAGGGGCTGGAGATGACCTCTCAGAGCATTAACAAATCCCAATACGCGACTCCGGAATGCGGCCTCCTTGGTATTCGCCTGTGGCGTTACGGGCTTCTGCGTACTGGCCTTCTTCTTTCCTCTGGGTGCTCCGAAAACCTGTCTCATTGCCTGGTACAGCGCTTCCTCTCCATCGTTCCGGTAGATGTAGTCCATTAAGACTACAGTCCAGTTCATGTAAACGTCGTGCATAGCCAGGAACTCTTCGTACATCCGCTTGGCCAGGCTCTTGGCCTTCTTTCCGTCAGCCGTGTCTATGGCTCGAGTCAGAAGATCGATAGTAGGAGTCCTCATCTCCTCAAGTTCCTCGTCACTGAACACTCTGTTGGTCATCATAAACCTCCCTATATGCAGATCCGTATTAGCACGGTCGAGGTAACCTCTCTCTATGTGCCGCGCTGGCTTGCCAGCGCTTGCCATCTTTCTTGCCGTGAGCTAGAGGAGAGGCATCCATCGGCCAGTTGCCAGTATACTCCCTGCCTAGGACTTCCAACAATGCAGGGAAGGTATCAACCTCCAGCTCCAGAGGCAATCCAGCCAGATCTAACGCTAACGACTCTAACTTAACAAGTGGTGCAATGTTTTGGGGCTGGTCATCGTGGAAGGACTCGACCTCGCTGGCGTTCCTGCCGGAGACCACGAGCTCCTGTTCTTGCCCGTGAAGCTCAAGGACAGCGACGGCGCCCTGGCAAGGCTTCTCCTCCGGGAACTGTGAGGGTTAGACCTGTTGAGACGACGCCTGCTGGCTTTACCGAAGGGCCAACAGTACAGGCCGACATACACAACCGGCCCCGGTTGTTGTCCAGGTCTTTCGCTAGGCGCTAGTCGGTTGCGGAACCGACTATACCTGCGTAAAGCACTCGATGTCGTGGATGGTGCCTCGGCGCTGCTCTTTGAATACCGCCTTGACCCTGGCGCCCACGGTTATCTTCGTCTCATCGCTCTCGTCAAGCCAGTGCATCAGGCAGGTATCCGCCCCGTCTATCTTGACGTATATGTCGGTGCGGGGCACCTTTATCGGCTCACCAGTATTGGGATCTATGTAGGGGAGCCTCACCACGGTAAAGGCATAGATATGCCCCTCCACTCCCAGGTCCACCCACTCGTCCATCGTCTTGAAGCAGCGACCACAGATCTCCCTCGGCGGCACGTAGACTCTGCCGCAGTGGGAGCACTTGATACCCAGAATCGTCTTCTTGTCCCTAAGCCCCATCAAGAACCTGCTCATGTAGTGGCCGCAATGCCAGTAATAAACGTGTTCAGCTTTACCGGAGGTTATCTCCAGGAGCTCCTGTGGGCTGTCAGCTTGAGCACTCATTATTTAACCTCCTACAAGGGATGAAATTCTAAATCCTAAGCTCTAAACCAAAGAATCCAAAATTCAAACTGCAAAGTTCAAAATTATCTTTGAATACTCCTTTTTGCGTTTTGAATTTTCATCTTCGGTCATTTGAATTTGTTTAGAATTTGGGTATTAGTGCTTAGAGTTTCCCACCAAGCTATGGCTTGGTGTCCCTCAGTATCGTGGCTTCGAACCAGTAGCAGGAGCCAAAGGCCGTGGCCATGGCCGTCTGTACGTTGGGCACCTGCCTGTCGCCAGCCTTGCCCATGACCTGGAGGGCCGCCTCTCCTATCCTGATCAGCGCCGTAGCCCCGATAGGGTTAGTCGACAGCACACCCCCGGAAGGATTCACCGGCAGCTCTCCATCCATATCGAAAACGCCTTTTCTGATCAGACTGGGGGACTCACCTCGACCACAGACCCACATGTGCTCCATCCATATCACGCCGCAGGTGGAAAAGGGCACATAAAGCTCCATCACATCTATCTCTTTGAGCGGGTTGGTGATGCCCGCCCTCTTGTAGACCCTGGTCGCCGTCGCTTCCAACGTGGGCATGGCCTGCCAGTCGAAGTCACCGAAGTACACGTAATCGTGAGACACGGCGGTGGCATGCACCCACGCCGGCTTGGGGGCGATCTTCGGGGACCTGTCCTCAGAAGCATAGATGACGGCGCAGGCGCCGTCCGACCTGGGACAGCTATCCAGAAGCTTTATGGGCCAGCAGAGCATGGGGGATTTCATCACATCCTCTATGGTGATGAACTTCCGCAGATGGGCATAAGGGTTGTTCAGGGCGTTGTTGTGGTCCCTGACGGCAACCCTGGCCGCGTCCTCCTGGGTAGTCCCGTATTCTTCCATATACTGAGCATACTCGGCAGCGTTGGGGCCGATAGCCCCGCCGAAGAAGTCCCTCTCCAAAATGGGATCAGCGCAGGTGCTGATGGCTGCCTGGGTGTCCGACTCGGAGTTCTTCTCCCAGCCGATAGCCATCACGACATCAAAAAGACCAGAGGCAACATGGTAGTAGGCAGCCGATCCCAAGGTGCCGCCGGTGCTGCCTCCGGTGGTCACTTTCATGATCGGCTTCATAAAAGCGCCCGAGCCGTCTACGCTCCACCCGTCCACATAGTTGATGGCCTCGAAGTGGTCCATGTTGCCGATGATGATGGCATCAACATCCTTTATGGTAAGCGCGGCATCCGCCAGGGCAGCTTTCACCGCCTCATTTATCAACTCCTGACCGTTGACGTCTTTCCTCTTGGAGGTATGATGAGTCTGACCTACCCCTACAATACCTACTTTCCTGCTCATCTCTATGCCTCCTCATTACTCAGGACCCAAACGCAGTGGGTCTGGCCACATATGCCGTTGACGCCGTGTGCCAAGGCGGTCTTTGCCCCAGGAACCTGCCGCTCGCCGGCCTCACCCCTTAATTGCAGTACCGCCTCAGCAATCCTGACCATGCCAGCAACCTGAACGGCATGGGCTGACAGAACACCACCGGAAGGATTGACGGGTAACTCTCCGCCTATCTCCGTCCGGCCGCTGTCGATCAGCTTCCCGCCCTCTCCCTGGCCACAGAACCCCAGGCCCTCATACCACATGAGCTCCATGTAGGAGAAAGGTTCGGAAATTTCGGCCACGTCGATCTGGCTGAAAGGATCAGAGATGCTTGCCATCTGGTAAGCCTTCTTGGCTGCGCTTTCCAGCGCCTTTGAATATGCCAGGTCTCTCTCACCCAGACGATAGGCGTCTGTGCAATGAGCCACCCCTTTAACCCAGGCCGGCTTCTTGACCAGCCTTTTCGCCTCTTCCTCTGTGGCAATAATGATGGCGCAAGCCCCGTCGGAGATGGGCGAGGTATCCAGGCGCTTGATGGGTTCGGCTAGCATGGGGGAGCTCATAACATCTTGAACCGTGATGTCCAGAGGCACATGGGCATAGGGGTTATTCCTGGCATTGCGGTGATTCTTGACCGAAACCCTGGCACACTGCTCCTCAGTAATCCCGAATCTATTCATATAAGCCCTGGCTTGTAATGCCGAAGAAGAGATAGCATCAAGGCCCAGAAGGCGGTCATAGACGGGGTCAAAGGCCTGGTTGAAGAGCTTTCGAGGGGAGCCCTCTGAAACTTTGCAGTGCGTTGTCACCAGAGTAGTGCGGTAGACTCCCGAGAGGGTCCTCATAAGCCCATAGAAGGCACTCAAGGTGCCGTCGCCCTCTACATTCGTGGCGTCTCTGCCATAGGAGCCCGCTGCCTCAGCTACCGCCATGCAAGCGATGGTGCGCCCGTCCCAGAAATCATTGGTAGTGGTTACCACATTCCCAATGTCGTCCAGCCCCATTCCGGCGTCATCCAGGGCTTTTCTTGCAGCTTCGTAGACCAACTCGGCAAAATTCTTGGTCTTTCCCCGCTCGAAGGTGGTCTGTCCAACTCCAACTATAGCCGCCTTATCCATGGCTCGCCCCCTCGACTGGCTTGAAGTACTTGATATCCAGGTAGCTTCCTTTCCGCTTCTCCTTGAAAACCGCCTTTAGCCTCATGCCCTCCTTCAGGCTATCAAGCTTTGCCTCACCACTGAGATGAGTCATACCAGTATCAGCACCGTCCAGTTTAATTATCCCGTAGGCAAAAGGTGCTTTCATAGGATGCAGCTCAGGCTCGGCGTAATGCACTACGGTGAAG
>JAUWXW010000093.1 GCA_030616195.1 Chloroflexota bacterium
ATAATCTGGAACAAAGCGTCCAGCGCCAGCCCTTCTACTGCCTGGGGCACCTGGTTGTCTGCCGCCAACCCCATACTTCGAGACGTCCACGAATACATCCTGGTCTTCTCCAAGGAAGCCTTCAATAGGAAAAACGCCGAAGAAAAGATTAGTAGTGTGACGAGGGACGATTTCCTGGAGTTTACCAAAAGTGTTTGGACCTTCCCTGCTGAGCCGGCCCGCAAGATAGGACACCCGGCGCCTTTTCCTGTTGAGCTTCCTCACAGATTAATACAGCTATATACCTTTGAGGGTGAGGTTGTCTTAGACCCGTTCTGCGGCAGCGGCTCAGCGTGCATCGCAGCAATCGAGAGCGGCAGGCATTACATAGGCTATGACATAGATGAGAAGTATGTACGATTGGCTGAGAGGAGGATAAGGGAGCACAAGGAGCAGCAACTGCCGTTCTCCTTTAGGTAGGCAGGATTGCGAAGCGAGGTGGATATATGGGAATATTAGGATATAGGGGCACAAAGAAGATATGAAGCCGTTACGCAGCCGCTTCCAGAAAGATGCCGATAAGCTGGTGGAACAATATACCGCCTCTGTTCCTTTTGACCAGCGCCTTTATCGGCAGGACATTGCTGGCAGCATTGCCCATGCCAGGATGCTGGCCAAGCAGGGCATTATCTCAGATAAGGAGACGGAGCTGATCGTGATGGGGCTGGCCTCCATCAGGGAGGAGATCGAACAGGGGAAATTTCAGTTCAAGCCTGAGCTGGAGGATATTCATATGAATATCGAGGCTCGCCTCACTGACAAGATAGGCGAGATTGCAGGGAAGCTTCATACCGCCCGCTCCAGGAATGACCAGGTTGCCCTGGATTTGCGCCTGTTCACTAAAGAGGCTATTGGAGAGACGATCCACAGGCTGAAAGAGCTGCAACGGGCTCTTCTGGATGTGGCGCAGGCCAACAAAACCGTTGTCATGCCGGGCTATACCCATCTGCAGCGGGCCCAGCCAGTCCTTTTGGCCCATCACCTCCTGGCCTATTTCGAGATGCTGGAGCGGGACATATCCAGGTTCGGGGACTGTCTTGGGCGGACCGATGTCCTGCCCCTGGGTAGCGGAGCACTGGCTGGTGTGCCCTACCCCATTGATCGTGCCTTCGTTGCCCAGGAACTGGGCTTCAGCCAGGTGAGTCAAAACAGTATTGATGCTGTCTCCGACAGGGACTTTGTAATCGAGTACCAGGCGGCAGCCAGCATAGCCATGATGCATTTGTCACGCCTGGCTGAAGAGTTTACTCTGTGGTCCTCAAGCGAGTTTGGTTTCATTGAAATTGATGAGGCCTATGCCATCGGCTCAAGCATCATGCCTCAGAAAAAGAACCCGGATGTGGCCGAACTGGCGCGGGGCAAGACAGGGCGAGTTTATGGCAATCTCTTGGGTATTCTGACTGTCATGAAAGCCTTGCCGTTGTCGTATAACAGGGATTTGCAGGAGGACAAGGAGGGTTTGTTTGATAGTGTAGATACACTGCTGTCGACCCTGGAAGTATTTGCCGGCATGGTGAGGACAGTCAAGGTCAATTCTGCGCGCACTCACCAGGCTGCTGAAGAGAGCTATGTTCTAGCCACTGACATTGCTGATTATCTGGTGAAGAAGGGGGCTCCCTTTCGAGAGGCGTATAGTGTGGTAGGCAAACTGGTGAGTTATGCTATTGATCAGGGCAAGAGCCTAAATCAGCTTGATCTCAGCCAATATAGACGTTTTTCTCCTCTATTTGAGGAGGATGTCTATGCTGTTACTATAGACTCCTCCGTTGCGGCACGGAATGGCCTGGGTGCTACTGCTCCTCATCAGGTGGAGGCCCAACTGGCCAGGGCAAGGGATATTGTCAGGGGTGGAGATGAGGGTTGAGCTTGCCGCTGCCGTTTTCACCGCTGGTTTCAGCCGTCCTGGTGAAGGCATGGCCGGGGCGACCGCAGCCGGTTTGGAGGAGGGTTAATGGGCAAGTTTGTGCTGGGTGCGCAAGCACCTGGTACAGATCTTGAGCCGTCGCTCCTTGCCACCTATAGACACTTTGGCGCTACGAATATTGGGCAACCACTGTCGTTTGGTATGACGCTTGGAGTGGCTTACGTTGTGTCCAAATTGGAGTGTCTTTCCACAAAGCTCACATTTTGCCATAGATTTCTGCTACTATGTTGACAAAGAGTGTTTTTACTGTAAGATTACCAGAACAATAATACAGGGAGAGCTGAAAACATGCAACAGCGTCAGGGGGACAGGGCGAACGAGGTGGAGTTGTACAGTGGCCGACAGTTGAGGGAGATGTTCGCCGCAGGCATGTCCTGGCTGGAGAAGAGCGCTCCGGATATCAACGCTCTGAACGTTTTCCCTGTGCCTGATGGTGATTGTGGCACCAACATGGTGTTGACCATGCGCTCTATTCTTGAAGAGGCGTATCGTGCTCCGGACAGCAACGTTTCTGGAGTGGCCCGGGCCATGGCACGTGGTGCTTTGATGGGGGCTCGGGGGAATAGTGGGGTAATCCTGTCCCAGATCTTTCGTGGTTTGGCACAGGGATTGGAAGAGAGAGAATCCTTCACCGGCAGTGACTTTGCCGATGCCTTGGCTGAGGGAGCGACCATGGCTTATAAAGCACTGAGCCATCCCGTCGAGGGAACGATACTTACGGTGGCCAGGGAAGCTTCCTTCGCTGGTCAGACAGCTTGTGCCGGGACAGCCAACTTGCTGCCCGTTATGGAGGCCACGGTGAGAGCGGCCAGGGACTCTGTTGCTAATACTCCTAACTTGCTCCCTGTTCTACGGCAGGCAGGGGTAGTAGATGCTGGTGGGCAAGGACTGTACGTGGTATTGGAAGGCGTGTTGAAATATCTGAGGGGAGAGACAGAGGAGATGCGGTACCGCCGGCCTCAAGTAGTTGCCAGCAGCGTGCCTCTGGTATGCAACCTTCCACAACTGGCTATGGCAAAGGAGGACCCCTACGGGTACTGTACTGAGTTTGTGGTGGAAGGCCACAGGGTATTGAATCGGGACAAGATCATGAAGAGGTTGAGTGATAAGGGTCAATGCCTCATCGTGGTAGGCGATGAGAATATGGCTCACATCCATATCCATACCTTTGAGCCTGGTAAGGTTATCCAGTATGCTACTTCGCTGGGTGTCCTCCACCAGATAAAGGTCCAAAACATGGATGACCAGCACAGGGAGTTTAGTGAGATGACGAGGGCCCAGTCGCCGCCAGTTGACATTGCTACTGTAGCCGTGGTTTCAGGAGATGGCCTGGTGCAGGTCTTCCAAAGCCTGGGAGTTACGGCCGTTGTTCCCGGGGGACAGACTATGAATCCCAGTACTCGTGAACTACTGGAGGCGGTACAATCGGTTCCACAGGATAAGGTGATTATCCTGCCCAATAACAAGAACATTATTCCGGCTGCCAAGCAGGTTCCAGGGTTGACCAGCAAGAAGGTAAGGGTCGTGCCCACAGAGACCATTCCTCAAGGGGTAGCTGCCCTTCTCTCCTTCAACTACGATGCTGATTTAAGAGCTAACGCCTCTCTGATGAAAGAGGCAAGTTCAGCAGTAAGAACGGTGGAGGTAACCAGGGCGGTGCGCTCCACCAGCACCAGCAGATTCAAGATAAGGCAAAAACAGGCGATTGGATTCGTTGATGGGGAGCTAACTTCCGTTGGCGAAAGTCCTGATGAAGTCCTGTGGCAGGTGTTGCTGGGTCTGGACGTGAAGGGGAGCGAGGTAATCACCATTTATTATGGCAGGGATATGAGACGCTCTGAAGCCGAGGGAGTAGCGGACAGAATTCGCCAGCAATACCCTGATCTGGAGGTAGAGTTGTTTCATGGCGGCCAGCCGCACTATCATTATATCGCCTCTGTTGAATAGGGTGTACAGATGGCCATGGTGAGAATAGTAACCGATACCGTCGCTGATATCCCGCCGCAGGTGGCCCAGGAGCTAGGGATTACCATAGTACCGTTGTACGTGCGTTTTGGCAGTGAGGTTTATCGCGACGGGGTAGAACTGAGCACGGAAGAATTCTACCGCAAGCTAGTCACTAGCACAACACTTCCTGTCACTAGCGCGCCGTCTCCGGGAGAGATGTCCGATATCTACGACAAGCTGGCTGAAGAGACTGACGAGATCCTTTCCATTCACGTTTCTTCGAAAATGAGTGCCGTCTGTGAAGTGGCCTTGCAAGGTAAGGAACAGATGAAGAATAAATGCCGGGTGGAGCTGGTTGATTCTCTATCGGGTGGTATGGGGGAGGGGCTTACAGTCATCGCTGCTGCCAAGGCGGCTCGGATGGGGGCAAAGCTGGATGAGGTTGCTGATATGGCCAGGAAGGCTGTACCCAAGGCACATGTCCATATGTGCTTCGATACCCTGGAGTATCTGAGGAGGGGGGGACGCATCGGTAGAGCCCAGGCGCTAATAGGGTCGGTGCTAAAAATAAACCCTATTGTTGGGACAAAAGATGGCGAGGTACAACCCTTTGGCAGGGAGCGCAGTCGGGCCAAGGCGATTGATCGGCTATACGAGTTTGCTAAGAGCCTTCCTAGTATAAGGGAATTGGCAGTGGAGCATGCTACTACTCCCGACGAAGCCGAGGCACTGGCGCAGCGCCTGGATGCCGTATTCCCCAGGGAACATATCTATATTTCCAGAGTTGCTCCTGCGGTGGGAGTACACGTTGGTCCTCATGTGGTTGGTGTCGCTGCGTTGGAAAGCTGATGGCAGTAAAGGTACTTACTGATAGCACCTCGGATCTTCCCTCTGAAGTAGCAGAGGCTTTAGGGATTACCATCGTACCGGCCTATGTTCACTTTGGCGATAAGACCTACCGGGATAGAGTTGACATAAGCGAGGACGAACTATATCGGAGGCTGGTAGCGGGGCCAGTGCATCCCACCACCTCGGCGTGCTCGCCAGGGGATTTTGCCCAGGCCTATAGCAAGCTGGCTCAGGAGAGCGACGAAATTGTCTCCATTACGGTCACCTCTAAGATGAGTGCCATGTACAACTCGGCGGTGTTGGGTAGAGAGGTGCTGGAAGGGAAGTGCCGTATCGAGGTAGTCGACTCTCAGTCAACAAGTATGGGTCTAGGGCTTATCACCATGGCGGCTGCCGAAAAAGCTCAGCGTGGTGGGAGTATCAATGAGGTGCTGGAAGTGGCGCATCAGGCTATTCTCACCACCAAAGTTCTTGCTATGCTTGACACTCTTAAATATGCATTGAAAGGGGGGCGCCTGAATAAGGCATCCCGTTTTCTGGGAGTTGTGATTAAAGTGAAGCCTATGATTACTGTTCGAGATGGAGAGATCGTGTGGGCGGGTGTTGTGCGTACACGTACCAAAGCTATAGAGCGCCTGTGTGAGTTTGTGAAGAAACGCCTCCCTGTTGAAGACATAGCTATAGCGCACAGCACTACACCAGAAGAGGCAGAGGGTTTGGCCAGCCGGATAAAGACCCTTGTTCCGGGGAAGCAGTCTCTTATTGCTAGGATTGGCCCGGCGTTGGGGGTGCACGCTGGTCCAGGCGCCTTGGTAGTAGCTCTCAGAGAGGTCAAAAGACGTCCAGACAAAGCTGTTCAGGAGAAGAGAAGAGGCAAAAGGTTTTCCTTACCCTCCTTACGGGCTTCCCGTTAGCCACTTCACTTGTCCCCGTGGAAATGAAGTTAGAGTCTATGCTTAAACACAAGATTGCTGGCCTGGTGGAACAGGCTGCTGTCGAGGCACAGCAGAGGGGCTTACTGCCCCAGGTTGGCTTGCCCGAGATAGCAGTGGAACATCCTCAAAGCGCCGCCCATGGCGACTACGCCTGTAGTTTTCCTCTGAAACTGGCTCGAACCGCCAGATCCAATCCCTTAGACATAGCTGAGAGTGTGGCCAAGCTCATTGTCTCCATTCCGGAGGTGAAGAAGGTTGAGGTAGCACCACCGGGCTTTATCAATTTCACCCTGAGCAGCGATTGGTTGGCACAACAGGTTGAAGTCATCCTTGGAGTTGGCGGAGATTACGGCAATATTGACCTGGGTAAAGGCGCAAAAGTGCAGTTGGAATTCGTGAGTGTTAATCCCACTGGTCCCCTGCACGTTGGTCATGGAAGGGGAGCCATCCTGGGAGGTACCTTAGCCAATGTGCTCGGTGCTGCTGGTTACTCCGTGGAGAAGGAGTACTATGTTAATGACGCTGGTAGCCAGATGGATGCTTTTAACCGCTCCCTTTATACCCGCTATCAGCAGGCTTTCGACCGCCCCGCGGAAATTCCTCCCGATGGCTACCATGGTAGCTATGTAATCGAATTAAGTGAGGAAATTATCGGTGAAAAGGGGGACAGCCTTCTCGGTCTGCCTTATGAACAAGCGGTTGCTGAGATAGGTAAGATGGGATTGACGAGACAACTGGATTCGATCAAAGCTGACCTTGATCTGTTGGGGGTGCGCTTTGATGTTTGGTTCAACGAAAGAAGCCTTTATGATGGGGGGCAGTATGAAAAGGCTATGTCCTTATTGCGACAAGGGGGCCATATAACTGAGAAAGAGGGGGCAGTGTGGTTTGCCTCCTCCGAGATGGGTGAGGATAAGGACAACGTGCTGGAGCGCACCAGTGGTGAACCG
>JAUWXW010000203.1 GCA_030616195.1 Chloroflexota bacterium
GAAATACAGGTGGCTCTGGCACTTGCAATCGCTGCAGCCAAAACCAGGGATGCAAGGGAACTCCTTAGAGAGGACCTGAACAAGGATGCACTCAAGCCTTTCATCGGTCTCATAGAGGACTATTCTCTTGACTGAGGCTTCCTCTAGAAGGTAGTCGATATGCCAGCGGGGTTTTTTATTTCTCCTCAGGTGGTAACCTATCCTAGGCTCAATTCCATTCAGGGCCGAACCGACATAGGCATAGAAACCCCTGCGGAAAGCGATAAGGCCCAACCTACCGACCGAGACCTCCTTTGATTCAGGAAGCTCGATGATCAGAGCATAAATGCCTTTCATTTGAGTCAATTGCCCGGAGTCGCTACGACGTGGCTAAAGGCCCGGGCAACACTCGCTGTCCTGTGAATTTTGAACATTCGTTCATAATTGTACTACCCTAACCTCAGGTTGTGAATATTACGGACATACGTTCATAACCACTCCCGCGCCGGTGGATTGAGAAGTAAACGAAATACTCAAGTGGAAAGTATAGCCAAATCGTTGCCACGAGGTAGAAAATGTCCTCGAAGACCATATTGACACTGGGGGATACCGACTCTATAATCTGGCAAAAGCCATGAAGAAAAGAAGGATAGGTATTCTTACCGGGGGTGGAGACTGTGCTGGGTTGAACCCCGCTATGAAATGGGTGGTGAAAACCGCACTGGATGAGCGACTTCAGTGGGAAAGAGGCGTCCAGTACGAGATCCTGGGAATCAGGGATGGCTGGAAGGGACTGGTCCAGGCTGAACCCATGGCACCGGATATTTCAGGATATATTGTGCCCCTGAATCAAGAGATGGTGAGGACGTGGGACAGGTACGGCGGCACCTTCTTGGGCACTTCACGGACAAATCCCTATAATCCCCAGGATGATCAGTCGAAAAGGGTGTTGGATAACATAGAGAAGCTCGGTTTGGAGGCATTAGTAGCTATCGGTGGGGATGATACCTTGGGGGTGGCCCATAGACTGTGGCAAGAAGGAGTTAACGTTGTCGGTATCCCCAAGACAATTGACAAGGACCTCGCCGGGACCGATTATACGCTGGGGTTCGAGACAGCGTTGAACGTTATTACGGAGGAGGTCGACAGGCTGAGAACCACAGCAGGTTCTCACAAGAGAATATTTGTGGTGGAAACAATGGGGAGACATGCCGGGTGGCTGGCTTTGGAAGGGGGCGAAGCTAGCGGGGCATTTATCATCCTGATCCCAGAGTATGATTTTTCTGTTGAAAAGGTGAATGAGTTGGTTCGGGAGGGAAGAAGGGAAGGGGCCAGATATGAGATCCTGGTGGTGGCTGAGGGAGCAAAGGCAGCCGGGGGTAACGAGTTTGTGCAGCGAAAAGGTGTGGACGCCTTTGGTCACAAAGCGCTTGGTGGGATTGGGGAATTCTTGGCGGCCGAAATCCACAAAGCCACCAAGCTAGACTCAAGAAGTGTAGTCCTGAGCCATCTGCAACGTGGTGGTGCTCCCTGTGCCTATGACCGAAGAATGGGACGGTATTTTGGCATTGCCGCCGTTGATCTGGTGGTAAGGGGAGATTTCGGGAAGGTGGTAAGCTACAAGAATGGCAGAATCACTGCTGTCCCATTTGAAGAGGTTATAGGTAAGCCCAGTCTGGTAGACATTGGTAAGCAATACGACGTTGAGCGATATAATGGACGCCGGACTATCCTAGAGGCACGGCAAAAGCGAACCAGAGATACGAAGCGGCAATGACGTATCCGACGACCTGCCAAAGTGCCACAGAACCAGGAGTGAAAGGAGCGAGTCTCCGTGTCTATGCCGACTAACGAGATTGATGCCCTGGTATGGGATGCCGTTTTTGACCCCGACAATCAGGTGAGGGAAAGGTGCCAGCGTGCGGTTAGGGAATCAGCCTCTGCCGCTGGGATCGCTCCTGCCAGCATTCAGGGTCTGTATGAAGCGGCGGGCAAAGGGCTGTACAGTGGCGTAACAGTCCCGGCCATAAATATCCGCGGGATCACTTACCAGGTGGCCCGGGCTGTCTTCAAGGCGGCTCTGAAGAATAGGGTTGGCGCCTTTATCTTCGAGATTGCCCGCTCCGAGATAGGCTATACCAAACAGAGTCCGGGTGAGTACGCCACCTGCGTCCTGGCTGCTGCCATCAGGGAGGGGTTCAAGGGCCCCGTTTTTCTTCAGGGAGACCACTTTCAGGCTAACCGGGGCAAATACAACTCGGACCCGGAAAAGGAAGTGAACGCACTCAAGAATTTGATCGGGGAGTCGATAGACGCCGGATTCTTGAACATTGACATAGATGCCTCTACCCTGGTGGATTTGGAGAGGGAGACCATCGATGAGCAGCAGGAGAAGAACTGCTGGGTTACCGCGGAGATGACCAAGTTCATGCGCAGCCTTGAGCCTGAAGGGACAACTATCTCTGTGGGTGGAGAGATTGGGGAGGTAGGCAAGAGAAACAGCACTGTCGAGGACCTCAGGGCCTTTATGGCAGGATATCTCGGCCTGTTGGATTCGGGCGTCAAAGGGATTTCGAAAATCAGCGTGCAAACCGGGACGACACATGGAGGAGTGGTCCTGCCGGACGGTTCAATTGCGAACGTCAAGCTGGATTTCGAAACCCTGGGGCAACTGTCCAGGATGGCGCAAGAGGAATATGGTATGGGTGGCGCCGTGCAGCACGGGGCCTCCACCCTCCCTGACGAGGCCTTCGATAAGTTTCCCCAGGTTGGTACCGCGGAGATACATCTGGCCACAGGCTTCCAAAATATTATCTACGATAGCCCCTATTTCCCCAAAGAGCTGCTGAACGGAATATATGGACACATCCTGGATAGCTACAGCGATGAGAGAAAAGAAGAGGATTCGGAGGAGCAATTCCTATACAAGACTCGGAAGAAGGCCTTTGGCGATTTCAAGAAAGAAATGTGGGGTCTCCCTGAAGAAAACCTCATGCGGATAAGGGAGACGCTTGAAGACCGCTTTTCCTTGCTCTTTCACAAGCTCAACGTGATCGATACAGTTGACCTGGTCGACAGGTTCGTGGTGGGCTGGCACTAATCCCACTGACTGGGTGCGAAATTCCTCTTTTGCCCTTTTAGTGGTGTGTTTGGTGAGTAGACGGGCTCGGTATCGCGCCTGGAAAGGCGCTCCCACAGAGTGGTCAATGTGGGAGATCCCTTCTGGGTTCGATTCCAGAGATCACTATACCCGCTACAGTTTGCTGACATTAGTCCGGATGTAAGATAATAGACGTGTAGCAATTAACTGTTTTGGTATCTCCAGGTGACTTCTCTCTACAGTATTGATATCTCGAAGGCAAAGCGGTGGTACTACGAACTGGGACCGATCAGGCCACCCAGTGAAGGGCGCGACCACTCGCTGCTCATCAGGGCAACCCGAAACTGCCCCTGGAACAGGTGCCACTTCTGTCCTGTGTACAAGGGGCAGAAATTCGAGTACCGCAACGTAGCTGAGATTAAAGAGGACATTGACGTAGCCCGGGCATTGGCCGGCGAGTTGAAAGCGGCCTCGTGGCGGTTGGGCGCGGGTGGAAGGTTGGATAACGCCGTCCTCGGCGCAATTGTCAATGGCAGCCCCGAACTCTATAGCCGGGACTCACCTGACCCCGAGGGGCTGGAGCTAAGGCTGCACAGCCTGGTCAATGTGGCCAACTGGCTGGCTTCTGGCGGGCGCACCGCTTTCCTCCAGGATGCCGATACGCTCATCATGCGCACTCCTGAACTTGTGGAGGTGCTGAGCTATCTTAAGAATAGCCTTCCCAGCATAGAGCGAGTGACCTCCTATGCCCGGGCCAAGACGACGGCCAGGAAATCGCTGGATGAGCTGAAAGAGCTGCGCCGGGTTGGTCTCTCCCGCCTGCACGTTGGCCTGGAATCGGGAGCTGATGAGGTATTGCAGTACATGGAGAAGGG
>JAUWXW010000130.1 GCA_030616195.1 Chloroflexota bacterium
TTCTGCGGCAGGTGCTTCCTCTTCTACCTTGCCTTCTACCACCTCAGCTTCCGCGGTGGGTGCTTCCTCAACTGCTTCGGCCTCTGCGGTAGGTGCTTCCTCTGCTGCCTCGGCCACTGCAGCCGGTAGCTCCTCCTCTTCTGCCTCAGGCTCGACGGCTATAGCCTCTTCCTCCGCCACGGCTTCGACGGGTTCTACCCCGGTTTCGGCCAATGGCGCTTCTTCAGCCACAACGGGCTCAACTGCTTCTGGCGGCGCGGCCTCTTCCGCCTCCAATATCTTACTTTGTGCCCTATCTAAGTCGCCCTGCACTATTGCCTCCAGGGGAGACTTGGCCTTGTGCAGTAATTCGATGGCCTTGCTGCACGTCTCGCAAGCCCGTTCGTAATCTCCCAGTCCTGCGTGGGCGACGGCCATCAGCTTCTGCATCACCGCCGCCTGGTCTATTTCCTGCGTTTCAACGGCAAGAGCTAGCCCCCTCTCTCCCAGTGTCAGAGCCTCCCGGTGGTCTCCCAGAGTCACCTTGAGCTGCGTATGGTGGAAGAGGCCAGCCAGTTCCTGGCTGCGGTCTCCGGCTGCTTGCGCTGCCCGCACGCTATCGGCGTAGAGGTCGTTTGCCTCGTGGAAGCTGTGGAGAAATTGCCTGGACTCCCCCAGGCACAGGAGCATGCCGGCTGTGGCGGGGCCATCGCCTACTTCCCTGGCTAGAAGCAGGCCTTGTTCATACAGAGCTACCGCATCCTCATATTCGGCCTTTTCATGGCTCAGCCTACCCTGGACGCGGAGCATGGCGACTCGGAGCCCCTTGTCCTCCAGCTCACCGGCAATCTTCGCTCCATCGGCGCAATGTCTGGCAGCATCCTTAAGCTTGCCCATGGAAGCATAAGCGTCAGCCATGCTGAAGAGGGCCCGGGCGTGGGCCAGACGGCTGCCCGCCTTCTTGGCGTCCTTCAGCCTGCGTTTATGCTCCTTTTCGGCGCTCTTTAGTTCCTTTTTCCTGCTGTGGGCCGCGGCGCACCTGAACATGCTGCTCTCAATATTCCCCAGAGCTCCCGGATCGCCCAGTAGCATGGCTTCCTCAAGGGCTTTCTCGTATTGGTTCATTGCCTCCTGGTATTGGCCATCCTGGAAGCGGATGCCGCCTATACTGCACAGTGTACCAACGGCGTGCGCCTTATTTCCTGTCTCAGGCTGCATCTTAAGACTCTTCTCGTAGTGCTTACGAGCCTTCTTGAATTCGCCCATCTCCTCATAGGTGCTGGCCAATCCGCTGAGGGCCAGGGCGATACCGTTCTTGTTTCCCAACTGCTTGGCCTTATCGAGGGCCTCTTTACTGCACTTCAGTGCCTCCTTGTAATCACCCAGGGCGCGCTGGCCGATCGCCAGCTCGCGCAGGTTTGCTCTCATGCCGACCTTGTCTCCCAGTTGGCGAGAAATCGCCAGACTGTTTGTGAAGGCATCGGTGGCCTCTTGATAGCTTCTTTGGCTGAGATACAGGGTGCCCAGGTGGTGCAGTGCAGCCGCCTCGGCCTCCTTGTTTCCTTGCTCGCGGGCGGCGCGCAGATTCTCTTCGTAGAGTCTCAAGGCTTCCTGGTAGTGACTGCTGGAGCTCATTTTGCCCTCCTTTTCTGGCCAGGAATTCTGCTCCGGTGGTGAGGACGCTCGATTTTGATATTATATCACGTCAGTCCTGTCAAACATATACCCTGACACCATTGACGAACAGAGCGAACAAAATTATAATGTCTGTGAGCGCCTGAATCAAGAAGAAAGGGCAAACTGCCATGGTGGAGGGAGCAACAATGTCCATTCAGGAAGTCTTGCAGGGAGTCGGTCTTTTCCAGGGACTAAGTCAATTCGAGATAGAGAGTGTGGCGCAGGTATGCCGTGAGAAGAGCTATAGGCGGGGGGAGCTGGTTTTCGGTGAAAACAGCACCGGGGATGAGCTGTATATTGTAAAAAGCGGCAAGGTAGCACTGCAAATGGGGGGGAGGGGCCACCGGCCGTCAACCGTGGTTCACATGGTTGAGCCGGGCCAGGTATTTGGGGAATTTGCGCTGATTGACAGGGAGAGCCGTGCTGCCGGAGCCAAAGCCGTCACTGACTGCGAGATACTGATATTGCCCCGGGAAGATCTCTATCGCGTGTTTGAGTTGAGTCATCATATCGGTTATGTGGTGATGCACCATTTGGCTGCCGTGCTAGCTTCGCGTCTCCGCAAAACTGACCTGCAGCTACTAGCCAGTGAGTCGTGGAAGTGACGCCTCCCAGCAGCCAACCCAGCTGGTGCAGCGTATAGCTGGTTTTGCCGCGCGTCCATCATCTATCCTCCGTGCAACAGCTATGCCCCGAGGAGGTCGAACCCCGTGGAATGAGGGCTTTTGTGTGGTGGCAGAGGGCGTTCAGTTGCCACCCTGAGGTGGCTCGACAGAGTCGGTGTCGCCTTAGGCGACCCCTGGCGAGCTACGGGGACCTATCCCTATGCCTGGAGAATTTCAATCACTGATTTTGGGGGGTTGTACTCTTGACAGCGGTACGATAGATGATATACTTGGACTAGATTGGACTTGCCTCGCTTGTTTTTAGTCTTCGCCTAAGGTACACGGTGACAAAGTATATTTTCATTACGGGTGGCGTGGTTAGTTCTGTGGGGAAGGGCATCACTGCTGCGTCCATCGGCAGGATACTCAAGAGTCGCAACTTCTCCGTCTCTATCCAGAAGTTAGACCCCTATCTCAATGTTGACCCGGGGACCATGTCCCCCTATCAACACGGGGAGGTCTTTGTTACCCAAGACGGTGCTGAGACTGACCTCGACCTGGGTCATTATGAGCGCTTTATCGATACTGAGCTTACTGGTGCTTCCAGCGTTACCACGGGGCAGATCTACAGCACAGTTCTGGCCAAGGAAAGGAGGGGTGATTTTCTTGGCGGCACCATCCAGGTGGTGCCCCATGTTACCGACGAAATAAAGAGGCGAATTCAGGAAGTGGGCCAGCTAACCGGGGCCGAGATAGTGATCGTGGAGGTTGGCGGAACGGTGGGTGATATTGAAGGGCTTCCCTTCCTTGAAGCTATCCGCCAGATGCGCAGGGAGGCAGGGCGGGATAATGTGCTCTACGTTCATGTGACATTCATACCTTATATCTCCTCTACCGGAGAGCTGAAGACCAAGCCCACTCAGCACAGTGTTAATGAGTTGCGCCGTATTGGCATTCAGCCTGATATCATTGTTTGCCGCAGTGACTACCCTGTTTCTGAGGGGATAAAGGAGAAGATTTCCCTCTTTTGTAGCGTGGAGAAGACAGCGGTAATACCTCTGCTTACTGTTTCCACCATCTATGAGATTCCTCTTATCCTGGAGGAAGTCGGCCTGGGCGACCTGATGACGGAGATGTTGAGATTGCCTTCAGGGGATGGAGATTTAGACGAGTGGCGGGCTTTGGTGGAGAAAATGAAGGCTCCCAAAGAGCCCCTTTCTATAGCGCTGGTAGGCAAATATGTAGAGCTGCGGGATGCCTACATTTCGGTGCGGGAGGCGCTTCGCCATGCTGCTACTCACCTGGATCGCGAGGTGGATATCTGTTGGGTCCATTCAGAGGATTTAGAAAGAGACGGAGAGAGCGTAGACGACCTCCTTCGCTATGTACAGGGGATTGTAGTGCCCGGTGGCTTTGGCGATCGGGGCATAGAAGGTATGACCAGGGCGGCAAGATATGCTAGAGAGCACGAGGTGCCTTACTTTGGCTTGTGTTTGGGGATGCATATTATGGTAGTGGACCATGCCCGATATGCTCTTGGCTCGGATGAGCCCAATTCTACCGAGTTCTGCCCTGACACCCCCTATCCTGTCATCAGCCTCTTGCCCGATCAGGTGGAGGTAGAGGAGAAGGGGGGGACCATGAGGCTGGGTACTTATCCGTGCCACCTGGTTGAAGGTACCCGTGCCGCGGCTGCTTATGGACAGCCGGTAGTTTACGAGCGTCACCGTCATCGCTTTGAATTTAACAATGATTTCCGTTATACTTTAGAAGAGGCTGGGCTAATTGCCAGCGGTCTCTCTGGTGATGGTAAGCTCGTAGAGATAGTGGAGCTCCGGGATCACCCTTGGATGGTAGCCAATCAGTTTCACCCTGAATTCAAGTCTCGCCCTAACCGCCCCCATCCCCTTTTCACCGAGTTCATCAGGGCGGCGAAGAAAACCCTAAGAGAAGGGGCTCAACATCCCCTGCCACTGCGTCAGGGGATGAAAGGAAGGATTGATGCGTCTTTTCCTGGACACGGCTGATATTGACCAGATTCGGCGGGGAGTGAAATTGGGTGTCATAAGCGGAGTCACTACCAATCCCAGTCTGGTTGCTAAGGTGGGGCGTACTACTGACTATGAATCGACTGTTAAGGAGATTTGTTCTATAGTCAACGGTCCTGTTTCCGCTGAGGTGCTCAGCCAAGAGACCCAGTCTATGATTGAAGAAGCCAGGCAGGTTTCCTCCTGGTCACCGCATGTGGTGATCAAGATTCCTTGCACAGCTTCGGGTTTAGAAGCAATTTCTGTTCTTTCCAGGGAGAACATTAAGATAAATCTCACCCTGTGCTTCTCGCCCAACCAGGCCCTTTTGGGGGCACTGGCAGGAGCTACCTATGTCAGTCCTTTTGTGGGCAGGTTGGACGATGTAGGTCAGGATGGAATGGAGTTAGTGGCTGAAATTGTACAGCTATTCGAGCGCTATGACCTGCCGACCAAGGTAATCGCCGCCAGTATCCGCCACCCGATGCACTGTGTGGTTGCTGCCAGGATAGGGGCACACGTTGCCACCATCCCTTATAGTGTTTTGATGCAGATGATTGAGCATCCTCTCACCACTATTGGTATCAACCGCTTTCTAGAAGACTGGCAGCGAGTGTCAAGCAAGGGCTGAGGGGAGAATAAATGAATTTCGCCGAATTAGAGACCAAGAAAAGGGAAGACCTGATGGAAATAGCCAAAGAGTGGGGCATCTCTGGCCACACTAATCTCAAGAAGCATGAGCTTATCCTTGCTTTGCTACAGGCCCAGGCGGAAAAAGAAGGAAATACCATTGCTAGTGGCATGCTGGAAGTTATTTCAGACGGGTATGGTTTCTTGCGGCGGGACAGTCTGCTACCCAGGTCAAACGACGTTTACGTTTCCCAGTCTCAGATTCGCCGCTTTAGCTTACGTACCGGGGACTGCGTGACAGGACAGGCAAGACCACCTAAGGAAGGGGAGAGATATCAGAGCTTGCTGAGGGTGGAGCTGGTCAATGACATGGAGCCCGAGTTGGCTAAGGAGCGCACTTACTTCGATTACTTGACTCCCATTTTCCCTAACAAGCTACTCAATCTGGAGACCACCCCGGAAAATCTCTCTACTCGCCTGATAACTCTGGTCTCTCCTGTCGGTAGAGGGCAGCGGGGCCTGATTGTCTCCCCTCCCAAGGCAGGGAAGACAATACTCCTGAAGCAAATTGCCAATGCCATTAATAGTAACTATGATGACATCCATGTCATGGTTTGCCTCATTGGTGAGCGGCCGGAAGAGGTTACCGATATGAAGCGTTCCGTCAACGGTGAGGTGATCGC
>JAUWXW010000056.1 GCA_030616195.1 Chloroflexota bacterium
CCCAGACCACCAGTAGGGGGCATGCCATACCTCAATGCGGTGATGAAATCCTCCTGGTACCGTTCCGCCTCCTGATCTCCAAACACTGCTCGCCACTCTTCCTGGGCGATGAAGCGGTTGGCCTGCTCTTCCGGATCGTTGAGCTCGGTGAAGGCATTGGCAATCTCCATACCCGCGGCGAAAGCCTCAAACCGCTCCACCCACATTGGATTATCTGGTTTCCTCTTGGCCAGCGGTGTGGTATCCACCGGGTAATCCATCACGAAAGTAGGCTGGATGAGGTCAGGCTCTACATAGGTAGAGACCAGCTTGTCAACAAGATAGGCTGGGCTGAGGGTCTCCTCCAATTCCATCCCCATCCCCCGCATGGCATCGCGCAACTCCTGAGCAGGCCGATCCAAATACTTCTCAAGATCAATTCCACACGCCTGAAGAACGGCCTCTCGCAGCGTGACACGCCTCCAGGGGAGAGTAAAGTCGATGGTATTGTCCCCAAAGTTGACCTTGTTAGTACCCAGGACCTCCTGGGCTACCTGCGAAATCATTTCCTCGACCATGGTCATGACATCATTGTAGTCGGCATAGGCCTCATAGGTTTCCAGCGTGGTAAACTCGGGGTTGTGCTTGGTGGAGATGCCTTCGTTGCGGAAGACGCGACCGATCTCGTACACCTTGTCAAAGCCGCCTACGATCAGCCGTTTGAGGTGAAGCTCTGTAGCGATGCGCAGGTACAGGTCCTGGTCCAAAGCTTCATGATGCGTAGTAAAAGGATGGGCCCTGGCTCCCCCTGCCACAGGTTGAAGGACCGGTGTCTCCACTTCGATGAAGCCTAGGCTGTCTAGAAAACGCCGTATGGCAGCAATAGCCCGGCTTCGCACCAGGAATGTATCCCTGGCCGGTTGATTGGAGATAAGGTCCAGGTAGCGCTGACGGTAACGCTTCTCCACATCGACCAGTCCATGCCATTTCTCGGGCAAAGGCTCGAGTGACTTAGCCAGCATAGTAAAATCTGCCACCCTCAGGGTAATCTCACCGCTCTTTGTCCTGAAGAGCTCGCCGCTAACGCCAACAAAGTCTCCGACATCGAAATCCTGGACCAACTGGTACTTCTCCTCACCCATCTCATCCCTGCGGAAGTAGGCCTGAATTTTCCCTGAACCATCTCGCACGTCAACAAAGGTAGCCTTTCCCATACTGCGATGAGCCACAATCCGCCCGGCAAGATTCAGCACTAGACCAGGGGCAACCTCGCCCTGTTCAAACAGCTCCTTTGCCTCTTGAGCAGTATGGGTGCGGCGATAGCGGTTAGGATAAGGGTCGATACCACAGTCGCGAAGGCGCTGTAATTTGTCCAGGCGCTGTTGGGTTATACTATCCAGCCTCTTGCTCATTTCCCTATCCCTAGTAGCGCTATTATAAGGTATCCCTTTCACACGTTGCAAAGGTGGTGAAGCCTGACCCAGAGAAGCTGCTCAGCAACTCGAATAAGAATCCACTAGCGCATCTATAGCCAGATAGCCTGAAAGCTATTACAATAAGGGAAAGAGGGAAGATAAGAACGAGGCTTTTGATGTTGATTCTTACTTCGATCTTGGGCAACTACATCTTTGAATAGGCGCAATAGGGATGGACAAGTGGGGCCCGGCGGTTAGAGTTATTGGCATTGGATGGTACATCGGCCTATCGATTGCCGGTGGAACGGCACTAGGCATCTGGCTTGACAACAAACTGGACACTTCGCCTATAATTACGTTGGTTGGTCTATTTCTCGGCCTGGGGGTGGCTGTCTTTGGGACTTATCGCATGATATCTCCGCTAATTAAGGAGCAGCAAGGGAAAGATAAGGAGGACAAGTAGTGTCCCAGCTTGGCTGCTCCACCAGGCTCCTGGTTATCATCGCAGCTATCGTTGCTATCCTTTTCATAGTCGGCCTAATCGGTGGAGCTATAGGTCAAGCCCTTGATATAGAGTCGCCAGGCTTTCTACACGTTCCCGTGCTTGAGATCCACGAGTTCTTCAAAGGTGACGCACTCTTTGAAGTTGGTGGTTTTTCCATTTCCAACACCATGATCGCCTCGTGGTTTACCATTATTCTGGTCGTGGCTATCGCCTTTGCTGCCACTCGCAAGATGAGAGTCATCCCCCGCCGTTTGCAAGGCCTGGTAGAGGTTGGACTGGAGGCATTGTTGAACTTCGTGGAAAGTGTAGCCGGCAGGAAACACGGGCGAAGATTTTTCCCGGTGATAGCCACTATCTTCATCTTTGTCATATTTAATGCCTATCTGGCCCTCATGCCCATTTTTGGCCCGGGTATTAATGTCACAGAGCGCGAAGAAGTGCACGCCGCAACAGCCGGCACTATCGTCGAGGTGGTGGGCAGAGAGAAAGTCGAGGAGGGCGATGTTATCTACCGCCTGGACACCGGGGAGGAAATAACTGCGCCCATAAGCGGCCACATACATCTTGAAGCAGCAGAAGGCGATCCGCTGTCAGCCAACGATCCAGTAGCCTCCATCGAAAGCAAACCGCCACTCTTTCGGTCGGCCAACACAGATATCAACATGACCCTGGCCCTGGCCATTATGGCCGTCTTCTTTATCGAATTCTGGGGGTTCAGGTCCAGGGGATTTCGTCACTACTTCAGTGAGTACATCAATCTGGGGGAGCTGTTCGGAGGTATCAAGCTGTTGTTCAAGGGCAAGGTGAAAGCTGCACCTATGATGATCATCACCGGGGTCATCAACGCCGTCATGGGCGGACTGGAGGCATTGAGCCACATGACACGTATGATCAGTTTCGCCTTCCGTCTCTTCGGCAACATGACTGCCGGAGAGATATTGCTCTTGTCAGCTACTTTTCTTATTCCCTGGATAATGGCCATCCCCTTCTATGGGCTTGAGATTCTCATTGGGTTTATTCAGGCCCTTATCTTCGGAGGGCTAACCCTGGTATGGGCCAGCATGGCAGTGGCTCATGCCGCCGAAGAGCATGAATAAGGTTATATAAGAAAGGAGGTACATAGATGGAAGCAGAAATGATTCGATGGCTCGCCGTGGGAATGGTAGCCGGGCTGGGTCTGCTGGGGCCAGCGCTGGGTCTGGGACTTATAGGCTATGCCACAGTGACGGCGCTGGGACGCAACCCGGAGGCTAGACCTGCCATCATGACCAACATGATACTGGTGGCAGCCCTCACTGAAGCTATCGGAATCTACGCTCTAATCGTGTCTATCATCCTAGCCATGGTAGGAGAAACAAGTCTTGAAGCACTTGGACTCTAAGAAAAGGAGGAAACCATGGGAAATGACGGTTTACCAATTTCTCTAGCCGTTGTTGTTTCGGTAGTAGTCTTGGGCGCCCTTGGTTTCGTGGCGTGGATCGCCACAAAGGTTATCGACATAGCACTGTCAACGCCCGCCGGGTAGTCTGCCGAATCACTTGAAGAGGAGCTAAGATGCTCGACAAACTTGGAATTGATTTACCAAGCTTGGTGGCTTTTATAATAAACTTTTTCCTCTTGCTTGGCCTGCTAACATTGGTTTTGTATAAACCGATTACCAGGATGCTTGACCAGCGGTCAGCCAAAATCAAGGAAAGTCTCGACCAGGCTGAGAGCATCAAGCAAGAGTCGCTTCGGGCTGAGGAGGCAGTTAGAGACCAGCTCGAGGCCGGAGGCAAGGAAGGCCAAGCAATCATAGCCCAGGCAGCACAAACGGCAGAGAGGGTTAAGGAAGAGGCAAAGGCTGAGGCAAGGCAGGAAGCAGAAGCCCTTATTGCCAAAGCCCAAGTAGAAACCGAGAGAGAAAGAGAGGAAAGCTTCAACCAGTTACGTCAGGAATTTGCCGATTTATCTGTCCGCGCGGCAGAGAAGGTGATTGGGCAGGCCCTGGACAAGAAAGCGCACCAGCAACTGATTGATAAGGTGTTGGAGGAAGGCCTGGCTTCCAAGGAAGACTGAGCCAGAGGAAGAACCATGGCTAAGGGTGTTTCTGGCAGACGGCATGCGCAGGCAGTATTCGAAATTGCTCTGGAGAACAACGAGCTGGACAGGTGGCAGGCTGATCTGGAGACAATGGCCAATGTCCTGGGAAATCCGGAGATGGCTGCCATTCTGGAGAATCCCAAGGTGGAACCAACTAAGAAGAGGGAGATCTTGCAGAATACAATGCCAGGCATAACGCCTACAGCCATGAACCTGGCCTACTTCCTGGTAGCCAAGAATCGTCTTAGGATACTTCCAGACCTGCTGGCTGAATTCAGACGATTGCTGAACGCTCACTACGGAAGAGAGGAAGCAGAGGTAGTCACCGCTGTGCCCATCAGTGATGAAGAGAAGGAAAGGATCACCAAATATCTGGCTGCGATCGCTGGTAAGGAGGTAGTGCTTAGCCTGAAGGTCGATCCTGATATCATGGGAGGGCTGGTGGCTAGAATTGGAGACAAGCTGATAGACGGTAGTGTGCGCACCAGGCTTAAAGACCTGAGAAGAAGCCTGGCTTAATCGGACTCTTTATGAAATGAAGACGTCATCGGGGGAGGGAAGATAGATGGTAACGCGAGGTGAAGATATTGTCTCAGTTATCAAGCAGCAGATAGAGCAGTTTGGCACCGCAGTAACGATGGTCGACGTGGGGACGGTAGTGGAAGTAGCTGATGGCTTGGCCCGTATCCACGGATTAGCTGGTGTCAAGTATAACGAACTGCTCCAGTTTCCTCACGATATTATGGGAATAGCTCTCAATCTGGAAGAGGACAGTGTAGGCGCAGTGATTCTTGGAGATTGCTCAGAGATTAAAGAGGGCGACGAGGTACGCTGCACCGGACGCATTCTAGAGGTACCGGTAGGTGAGGAGCTCATCGGTCGGGTCATTGACCCTTTGGGACAGCCCCTTGATGGCAAAGGCGCCATCAAGTATCAAAAGACGCGTCCTTTAGAGAGAGTGGCCCCGAATGTAGTTCTACGTGCGCCAGTTAACGTCCCGGTGCACACTGGAATCAAAGCCATAGACAGCATGATACCCATCGGGCGAGGGCAGCGTGAGCTCATAATCGGCGACCGCTTCACCGGCAAATCGGCCATCTGCATTGACACCATCATCATCCAGAAGGGTGGAGACCTCGTCTGTATTTACGCCGCCATTGGGCAGAAAACCTCCAAGGTAGCCCAGGTAGTGGCCACCCTGGAGTCCTATGGCGCCATGGAACACACCATAGTGGTCTGTGCCAATGCCTCCGATCCAGCTCCTTTGCAATACCTCTGCCCCTTTGCTGCCTGCGCCATAGGAGAAGAGTTTATGGACCAGGGAAAGGATGCTCTGGTCATCTACGACGACCTCTCTAAACACGCCTGGTCCTATCGCCAGATTTCCTTGTTACTGCGCCGTCCCCCGGGGCGAGAAGCCTACCCTGGTGACGTTTTCTATCTTCACAGCCGTCTGCTGGAACGGGCAGCCAAGCTTGCCCCCGAGCACGGGGGCGGTTCCCTCACTGCTCTACCTATTATCGAGACCCAGTTGGGTGACGTCTCAGCCTATGTTCCCACCAATGTGATTTCTATCACCGATGGACAGATTTACCTGGAAACGGACCTTTTTAATGCCGGGATTCGCCCTGCTATGAACGTTGGGCTATCAGTGTCACGAGTAGGTGGATCAGCACAAACCAAGGCAATGAGAAAGGTGGCCGGGAAACTGAGGCTGGAACTGGCGCAGTACCGCGAGCTAGCTGCCTTTGCTCAGTTTGGCACCGCTGACCTCGACAAAGCAACCAGAGCACAACTCGAACGGGGCCACAGAAACACTGAAATCCTGAAGCAACTTCAATACACCCCCATGCCCCTGGAGAAAGAGATAATCACCCTTTACGCCGTTACTAACGGCTATCTGGACGATGTGCCGTTGGAGAAGATCGCGGTTATTGAGAGTGCCCTACAAAAGTTTATGGATACTAACCATCCTGAGATAGGCAAAGATATCGCTAATACTAAGGACATCACTCCGGAGACAGAGGAGGCACTGAAAACTGCCATAGCCGAGTTCAAGCAGAGTGGGGCTTATTAACGAAGAAGACCAGGTAGCGCCAGGTCTCCAAAGGCGACCCTAAAGGGTCGCGCTACACTGTGACAAAATGTATAACACTGGAGCAGATAGAGAATAATGGCTAATATCCGCGTGATTAGGCGGCGCATCCGCAGCATCCAATCCACTGCCAAGATTACCAAGGCGATGGAAATGATAGCCACCTCTAAGATGAGGCGGGCTCAGGAGCGCGTTCTAGCGGGCAGACCCTATGCCGAGAAGATACAGCAAGTCCTGGCAGACCTGGCTGCCCAGCCGGGAAGGACTGTCCACCCCTTGCTGGAGCGACGGGAAGTAAACAGGGTCCAGGCAATCCATATCACCGCCGACCGTGGGCTGTGCGGTGGCGTCAACACCAATATGAACCGAAGCACCGCAACCTTCATCCTGGAACAAGTCGCTCCCACCGTGCTTATTACCGTGGGTCGAAAAGGCAGAGAGTTCATGGTGCGGTATGGGCGTGAGGTCCGGGCTGAGTTTACCGGAATCAGCGATCGTCCTTCCCTTCTGGATACCGTGCCTATATCTAGAATTGTCATCGATGATTATACCAGCGGACTTGTTGACCGGGTCTACCTGGCCTACACCCGGTTTGTCACCACCATGACTCAGCGGCCGGTGGTGCAGCAATTGCTCCCTGTGGAACCAGCAAGGATGGAGCGTGGTGGTGAGATAGAGTATATCTATGAGCCCACCAGCAGGGCAGTTCTGGCTGAGCTTCTTCCCCGCTTTGTGGAAATGGAGGTGTACCATGCCATCCTGGAGTCCATTGCCAGTGAGCAATCGGCAAGGATGGTGGCCATGCGCAACGCGACCGAGAATGCCAACGAGATGATCGAGGATTTGACCTTGGTGTACAACAAGGCCCGCCAGGAAATGATTACCAGAGAACTTCTTGATATCACCGGTGGAGCAGAGGCACTGGTTTAGGAGGTAAGCATGGCAAAGGGCAAAGTGGCTCAAGTAATCGGCACGGTAGTTGACGTCGAATTTCCACCAGAGGAACTACCAGCGCTTTTTAATGCTATCGAAATCCCCCGTGACGGGGACAACATTGTGCTCGAGGTCCAGCACCATATCGGCAATAACTGGGTGAGGTGCCTATCCCTCACCTCTACAGATGGCCTGGAGCGTGGCGTTGAGGCCATCGATACAGGGGCACCCATCTCTGTGCCGGTAGGACAAGCTACTTTGGGCCGATTATTCAACGTCATGGGCGAGCCCCTGGACAACCTCGGCGAGGTTAAGGCCGAGGAACGGTGGCCGATTCACCGCTCCCCTCCTTCCTTCCAGGACCAGGTAACCACCACCCAGATGCTGGAGACCGGGCTTAAGGTGATTGACCTCATCACCCCCTTTACTAAGGGGGGAAAGACAGGAGCTTACGGTGGTGCTGGAGTGGGAAAGACAGTCATTATTATGGAACTTATTCATAATATAGCTACTGTTCATGGTGGTTTCTCTGTTTTTGCTGGAGTAGGCGAGCGGTCCCGCGAGGGAAACGACCTCTGGAGGGAGATGAAAGCTTCCGGCGTTATTGACAAAGCCGTTCTGGTTTTCGGGCAGATGAATGAGCCCCCAGGAGTCCGAGCACGCGTCGGACTGACTGGCCTGACCATGGCGGAGTACTTTCGAGATGTCGAAGGACAGGACGTCCTGCTGTTTATCGACAACATCTACCGCTATGTTCTAGCCGGTATGGAGGTTTCGGCATTGCTGGGGCGCATGCCATCAGCAGTAGGTTATCAGCCAACCCTGGCCACAGAGATAGGCGAGTTAGAGGAGAGGATCACTTCCACTAAGAAGGGGTCTATCACCTCCTTCCAGGCCATCTATGTTCCTGCTGATGATTACACCGACCCGGGAATAGTCAGTACCTTCGGCCACCTCGACGCAGTGATCGCTTTGGAGCGCTCCATCGTAGAGCTGGGAATCTATCCCGCGGTGGATCCTTTGGCCTCTACTTCACGCATACTGGACCCCAAGATAGTCGGCGACGAACACTACAGTGTGGCCAGAGGAGTGCAGAAGGTGTTGCAGAGGTACAAAGAGCTCCAGGATATAATTGCTATCCTGGGAATTGAGGAACTATCAGAAGAGGACAAGCTCACCGTGACCAGGGCTCGACGCATTCAGAGGTTTCTCTCCCAGCCAATGTCTGTTGCCGAAGCCTTTACGGGTAGAGAAGGGAAATACGTACCGATTAAGGAAACGGTGCGAGGCTTCAGCGAGATTCTGGAAGGCAAGCACGATGCTCTGCCCGAGCAGGCCTTCTACATGGTGGGAACCATAGACGAGGCCGTTGAGATGGCAAAGAGTCTAGAGATGTAATCATGGCTACCCTAAGGCTAGAGATAGTAACAGCGGAGCGTTCGGTGTACTCTGACGAGGTAGATGCAGTGATTGCCCCGGGTATTGTGGGGCAATTCACTATCTTACCCCACCATGCTCCCTTCATGACCATGCTTGAGCCCGGAGAACTCCG
>JAUWXW010000220.1 GCA_030616195.1 Chloroflexota bacterium
GCCAGCACCACTGGAAGACCAGATGAGGAGGTTCGTTGACGGACAGGTGGGACTGATTCTGAACAATCCCATCGAACTCAACATGTCCGACGAAGCCTCCTATAATATGGCCAGCACATGGCTTGCTGACGAGGCCACCGACTTGTTGCTAGGTAACTGCGTTTTCGGCCAGCAGCCCTGGCCCCTTTTTGAGGCCTGGTACGACAATTTCTGCGACACGCTTCTCAAGGTCCATGCCAACGTAGACAAGCCTATGGGGGTAGTGATCCAGACCGATCTCCCCAGTGAGGAACAACATCTCCTGGCACTCCAGCAGAGGTACGTTGAGGCAGGCTTGCCGGTTTATCACTCCATGTCCGGCGCCTGCCAGGCGATCGACCGATTCCTGCGTTACCACGAAAAAAGGGGCTTGCCACAACGAAAGGTGGCTGAAACGGCGTAGTCAGGGCAGAGGGAACCCGTTCCCTCTGCTACCCATGGTCTGGCGAACGAGCCCGGCACACCATAGAAAGGAGGCGATGACTCATGAGCAGATTCCTTTTCACCACGCTATTCTCGGACGATCTCGGCCTGCCCACCCGCACCGTGCCAATCGCCAGGGAGCTGGTAAAACGAGGGCACGAGGTTGCCTTCTGCAATCCAGAGGCAGCACCCAAGAAGCTCATCGCCGAAGCCGGGCTTCACAACCTTGAACCCGGGCCGAGACCCATACCGACCGTGCTCCCTCCCTTCACACAGCAGATCTGGAACATGGACCACTTCTGGGCCGCCTATGGATATCAGGACGAAAGCTTCCTGCGTGGCGACTGCGAAGGCATGATGGCGCTGGTGGCCGATTACGGTCCGGATGTCATCGTGGATTCCTGGAATCTCAACGGCTGTCTTGCCGCCAGAGCGCTGCGGAAGCCTTTGGTCTCAATCATTCAGGCCGATATGCACCCCAGTAATCCAGGCCTCATCTGGTGGAAAGAGCCACCGAAGGATATTCCCACGCCTGTCCCGGTTGTAAATAGAGTGCTGGCAGACCATGGTCTTCAGCCTATCGGCAAGACGGAAGAACTCAACGTTGGGGATTTGACCCTGGTTGTTGGGACGCCGGAAACCGATCCCGTTCCGGGTGAGGCGGACGTTGTGCACATCGGACCGATTTTGTGGCAGAAGCCAGGCGCAAAGTTGCCGGATTGGGTCGGCGGTCTGAACCCGAAGAAACCAGTCATCTGGGTGTATACGGGGAATCCTCTCTACTTTGCTCCGGCGGTCACCTGGGGCGATTCCATAATCGTACTGTACGCCTGCATAGAGGCTCTAGCGGATGAAGATGTTCAGGTCGTTTTGACCACGGGGCATCATGACTTGCCTATAGATGCCGCTTCCTTGCCTGCCAATTTCCACTATGAGTCCTACATCCCCGGCATCGCCATGGCGGAAAGGAGCGATTTGCTCATCCACCACGGCGGGCATGGCGCCAGCCTCACCGGACCTTACACCGGCACTCCCGCCGTTATCATTCCTACCTTTTCCGAGCGGGAAAGCAATGCTCGGCGGATCGCTGCCCTGGGGGCAGCAGACTTTGTGGTGCCCACTGAAGACGAATCAGCCGAGAAGCATGTGTCAGTGGAGGAAGTACGGGCGAAGGTTAGACAGGTTCTCTCCGATCCTTCTTTCGCCACAAATGCCCGACGCCTCGGGGAAAAGATGCGCCGCTATGGGGGCGCATCTGGAGCGGCACGGCTTATCGAGGACTTCGCCGCCCGGGTGTAACCGAGCCCCAGGAGAGCAAGGAGCTCGCCACAGGTAAGGGAGCTAAAACACCGCAGTGAGGGCAGAGGGAATCCCTTCCCTCTGTGCTACCCATGCCTAAAGGAAAGGATTCCTTCAGGCCTCCGAAGATAGCGTACAGCGTAGAACTGTCGAGCATGGCAGGGCTGTGTGGCAAAAACCGCACCATACAGACCTATCACGCCTGGTTGAGCATCAAGAGCTCAGGGTTTCACTTGCCCCTTCTCCTCCGCTTCCCGGCTTCTATTCTCCGCAACAGCTTGTCATCGAGCCCAAAGTGGTGGGCTATCTCGTGGAGGACAACCCTTTGTATCTCCGTGGCAACCTGTTCCTCACTGCGGCACTCAGCTTCAATGGGCTTTTGGAAGATGGTTATCTTGTCTGGGGTCACCAGGTTATATCCCCTGGTGCGTCCGGTTTGAGGCACACCTTCGTAAAGACCCAGTAGAGTCATGCCGCGCCCCACCTTACCCAGTTGCCTTCGGGTGGGATAGTCCTGCACCACCACGTCGACGTTTTCCAGCCTGTCCTGGAACTCCGCTGGCAGCTCACTCAGGGCCCTGGCTACCAACTCCTCAAACTTCTCTCTTTGCACTGCCTATCCTCTTCTGGTTGGCCCGGATACTGGCACAGCATGCCACCCGCTTGCTTTGGCAGATTGCTCGCCCTCTCCAAATCCGGCCGGCTGGGTTCAAGTCAAACCTTTCAGCGACATTATAGCACGGCCAACTCAGCTTGGAAGCAAATTCAGGTCGGCGTCCAATACCGACTGCTAGGAGACTGATATACACTGGTGACCTTGCATTCTTGGGTGATTCGAATGGCGGCATTGACAACGCTAGGCGTGGCTGGTATAAGAGGGTTACCGGCGACAATAGTTCCCGGGTCTCCTCGCCAGCCTGACATGTCGATCTCTTCGCCACGGCAGGGAGACTTGGCTATGATGTCGTGGTAGATTCAGACCGGGAGGATATCATGCCTCTTGACCCGCGAGCGCAAGCGTTTCTGGACCAGATCGCCGCAGCCGGCATGCCGGACCCCACCATGAGCATAGAGGACCAACGTAAGGCGGCGAACCTGATGGTAGAGGAATGGGCAGGGCACGGACCAACCGTAGCTAAGGTTGAGGACCGTCTGATACCGGGTCCAGACAGCCAAATTCCAATACGCGTTTACTCGCCGGAAGGCAGTGGGCCTTTCCCCGTGCTGGTCTACTTTCACGGCGGCGGCTTTTGGATGGGCAGTATAGCCACCGAGGATAGCGCTTGCCGGTTGCTGACTAACGCGGCCGACTGTGCCGTGGTTTCGGTAGAATATCGCCTGGCCCCGGAACACAAGTTTCCCGCTGCTGTGGAGGATGGCTATGCTGCCACCAAGTGGGTTGCCGAAAATGCCAGCAACCTAGGGGTTGATGCGGCTCGCATCGCTGTCGGCGGCGCCAGTGCTGGGGGCAACGTGGCGGCGGTCGTGGCGCTCATGGCACGGGACCGGGGCACTCCCCGTTTGGTCTACCAGTTGCTCCTGTATCCGGTTACCAATTTTGCCTTCGACACCCCGTCATATCAACAGAACGCCGATGGCTACATGCTCACCAAGGACGCCCTGATGTGGTGCTGGAGCCTTTACCTGCCGACGGAGGCCGACGGCCATAATCCCTATGCCTCCCCCTTGCGGGCGCAGGACTTGCATGGCCTGCCGCCGGCGCTGGTAGTCACGGCCGAGTCTGACCCGCTGCGGGATGAAGGGGAGGCGTACGCCGCCCGGCTGCATGAGGCGGGTGTACCCGCGGCGTGCACCCGATACGACGGCATACTCCACGGCGGTCTGCCTATGGACATGGGTAAGGAGGCATGGCAGGAAGCAGCCGCTGCTCTGCGGTCGGCCTTTGC
>JAUWXW010000237.1 GCA_030616195.1 Chloroflexota bacterium
CAACGTTTGACCTATCCGCGGGGGAGCATACGTTGACGGTTGCTGAGCCAACGTTCGTACTAAGTGACCTTACCATCAGCCCTGGTGAAATCAGGTCGTGGACAAAAGATGAGCATGATTTCACCGTTAGTGTTGAAGTAACCAATACCAGCATAGTCCCGGGGACCTACGATGTGGTAGTGCAAGTCCAGGGTGTAGGGCCATGGTATGAGGGGCTGATTGATTGGTACTTTGCTCCCTCCAGCTTGGTGAAAGTCAGGCGCTCAGATGTCCAGCGTGCGGATGTCTTCGTGGAGGCTGGAGCCTCAGAGACCGTAAGCCTCACGGTAACCCAAGAACAGCCCGCGGTCTACAGGGTGGCAGTATGTCCTATTGAGGCAAGTGGCCTTGTCGTCTTCCCTAGGGAGCCTGAGAAAGGGGAAGCGGTGACCATTAGTGTTGACGTTACCAATACCGGCATAGGTGCGTGGACCGACAAGGTGGTATTGAAACTCGACGGCACAGAAATAGATAGTCAGGTTGTGACCCTGAAGGAAGGCGCCTCCGAGAGTGTAATCTTTGAGCTCATCCAAGAAAAGTCTGGGGAATATACTATTGAAGTGGGCGAACTAGATGGCGAATTCATAATTAAAACTAGCGGGCCTACAATCAATCCTGTTCTGGGTGGCTTGCTTCTGGTCCTGGTAATAGGCGGTGTAGTGATACTGGTTCGCCGCAACCGGGCCGCGGCATAGGCTTTAGTTGCACGATCTTGTGACACATAATTGTGGGGTGGAAGTCAGAAAACCACCCCATGATTTTTTGTGGCTTCCAAAGAGAAAATGCTCTTTTCCTAGGCAGTAGAGGATGGGTGAGCGGGCCGCACCGGGAGCCTGCTTACAGCAGTTTGGCGAAATGGCGCTCGGGCTTCACTATTTCATTGCATTTCCGTGGGTGTCAGTCGCCTCAGGCGACTGACACCCGGTAAAATAGGGTAGCCTGGAGCATCTGCTCTAGGCATGGTTGGAGCGGATGCTCCAACCATGCCTAGATTTTGGGATACGTCTCGAGTTGCATCTCTACTTCCTTGGCTTGGCTATTAGTCCTCTCCGCTCCAGGTCTTCAGCGATATCTTTCAGCCCCAACTCGTCGAGAATTCCTCGGCTTTGAAGGCCAGTGACTACGTCCCATCTCCTGAGTTGATAGTACTCGTCTTTCATCTTCTCAAATTCTTGCCTGTCAACGACTGCGCCTATTCGAGAGATTACCTCACCGCCTTTCCCTGGTACGAGGCATTCAGGGTCCATAACACCCCTTTTTAGAGGTGTGGTATGCCATTCATCCGGAAGCTTGTCATCTTCCCTGGCTCTGTGGCCTTCTCTGACTAGTATGGCTCTTTGCAGGTTGAAGACCCTCTCGCCTATCCTGTAAAGTGACTGTTCGTCCACCTCATCTCCTGTGACGGCGGAGAGTATCTTGCTTTCCAGACTGGGATCACCAACGTGGTCTTCGGTATTCTTGCTGTCCATGATGGGAAACACCCAGTCGCAAAGAATAAGGCACTCCTTGGCGTACTGGCGGTCCTGGATCCTTTTTCCGGCCACAGCTTTGCCCTCGCATGTGGATAAATCAGCCGCCGCTTCATTTCCCCAGAACCTCTTGGCGATGGCTCGAATTACGTCGCTGGAAACGTAGGCGCCTTCAATCCCCTTGGCCCAGCTTACCCATTGGGCCAGAGGTAGACCCACCTCGTGAAGTTCCTGTATGGGCTCTCTTGGCTCCATAGCCCATAGGAGTGCCGTGGTAATATATAGCCTGGGTTCGTAGGGGTCAATGTGCCTGACTTGCGATGCTGCTTCACTTCCCGTTGCATTGACAGCCTTGTCCAGCCCCTGAGCCAAAATGTCGCCGAAGCCCTCCCGGAAGGATATCTTTCTCACCAAGGTCTCGATGAACTCCAGGCTGCCCAGCTTTGACAAGGGGAGGCCGGTACTCTCCTCACTGATGAGGCCAGCTCTGTAGCACCTGTAGAGCCAGGCCAGCATTGCTTCAAGAGCCCAGGTGTCAAGCCCATAGTCATCACATAGCCTGTTGGCGTAGAAGGGGACATCGTTCTGCTCGCCGTAGTGTCTGTATGCCCATAGCTGATAGAAGGCGGCTGACTGGCACATGAACTTACCCCTCCTGCCATCCTCACCCCTATACATTACTCTAAGGCAGTTGCCCAGGCAGCCATAGCAGGGGTCTTTCTTTGCCTTAGCTCCCGTCACCATGAAGTCTGTCCCCCAGGCTATGAAAACGCCTTTCCCCAGTCCACGGAAATATCTAGTTAGCTCCCGCAGCCTTTCTGGTTGGGCGACCTTCACTCCCTTCCGCGTGCCCTTTACCACCACAGCCTTCAACCTCTTGGAACCCATGACCGCCCCCAGCCCTCCTGAACCACTGGCATCATTATCGGCCAGGAGGCTAGCCGTGGTGACCATATTCTCACCGGCGGGCCCGATGGCTACCACTTTGACGGAGCTGCCGAGTTCGCCCTTCAGAATCTCCCTGGTCTCAACGGTGCCCTTGCCCCACAAGGCAGAGGCGTCCTTCAGTTCGGCAACGCCATCGTGAATATAGAGATAGACCGGCTTGTCCGATTTACCTTCGGCCACGATGGCGTCATAGCCAGCAAACTTCAGTTCGGCTCCCCATCTGCCCCCCAGGTTGGAGTAACAGAAGTGTTCCGGGGTAGAGAGGGGTGATTTGCCACAGACGGTCCATCTTGAGGTGCCCAACACTGGAATTCCAGCTAAGGGCCCGATGGCAAATATCAGCCTGTTCCCCGCGTCGAAGGCATTGGTCTCAGGGGAGACCTCATCCCAGTAGATCTTGGCGGCGATACCCCTTCCGCCAAGAAAGCTGGCGTAGTCGGTAGTGGAAACCACAGTGGTGCTTCTGGAAGATAAATCTGTTCGTAAGATTCTTCCGGCATACCCGAATGGTGCCATCTTTCCTCCTTGCACAGGCTTCCAGAGCAGCCTACGGCTGCTCTTCATAGGCTATTATACATATTTATTCTGCCTAGCGGCACTAATGATGGTATTGGAGCCCTCGGGGGAAAGCAGTGCAGAGAAGAGAGAAGGGCACAACTTGACTTTCGCGGCGTGGAGGCTTATAACAACCGCAAGAGGTGGGCCAATTGAATAGGAGGGAGTGGTAAAGCAAACCCTGGCAAATCAGGGGGTGCAAAGCTCCAGGTCTGGG
>JAUWXW010000115.1 GCA_030616195.1 Chloroflexota bacterium
TAACGTTCACCACTGCAGGCGCACTCCCCGTATCAGCTGCCATAACTGGGACCGCCATGGCCATTACGAGCACCATCGCTAACGCTAAGCTGATAAGTACCTTCTTCATTCCTTTCGCCTCCTTTCCTGTTTGATTTCTTAGACTGTTGGTGAATTTCTCTATCTTTCCCATTCTTCTGTCTCCTTTCTAGATTTGTGTTTTCCTTTCGACCTTTTTTTCTTTCTGATAATCAGCTTACCACCCCAAGGTCAAAATCCGGGTCAATAAAGTAAACAGCGGGGTAGACGGTGGGTAAATATTGGGTAAAAGAAAGTAAACATCCGGTAAACATTCCTGTGGGAGAGCCCTTCCGGGCTCGATAGGGGAAAAATCGGTCAGTCGCCTCAGGCGACTGACACGCACCTAACCGCTCTCCCTCCCCTGGAGGGAGGGAGTCAGAGGGAGGTCTCCGAAGGCGACTCGCTCGACAGAGTCGACTCTGGCGACCATGACCAGCCCCAGCCCTGCCCCAAGAAAAGAGGTCGGGGCTTTTTGCCCCGACCTAAGTTATGACTACTTGGATTCAGAGTATGTTCAGGGTTCAGCTATTCGAAGTTCGGACTTGGTAAGACACTAGTCCCGGCCGACGAACTTGTAGCCCACCCCCCGTTCACTGAGAATCATCCTGGGGTGCCGGGGGTCTTCCTCCAGCTTGTCCCTCAGGCGCTGGATATATACCTTGATGTACTCAGTTTCCGCCGTGTACTCCGAGCCCCATACCCTTTCCAGGAGCAGTTGGTTAGACTGTACCCTGCCTTCATTCCTTACTAGCTGGCACAGCAAATTATATTCACTGGGAGTCAGCTTTACCAGTTTATTCCCAATACTTACTTCATGGGCATCAAAGTCAACCCTCAGCTTCCCCCTGATGAAGGCCTTCTCGCCAGGCTGCGGTTCAAACATTTGGGTGCGGCGGATCACAGCTCTCACTCGAGCCAAGAACTCGGCCAGGGCAAAAGGCTTGACAACATAGTCATCAGCACCCATCTCCAGTCCCTTCACCTTATCCACCTCCTCACCCCTTACGGTGAGGATGATCAGCGGCACGCTGGAGAAGCTGCGGATCTGCTGGAGTACATCAAGCCCCTCCATATCGGGCAACCCAAGGTCCAGGATGACAATGTCAGGGAACTCTGACCCCGCTAGCTCCAGCCCTTTCTCACCCTCCGACGCAGAGATCAATTCCGCCCCGGGCCACCTCAGCTCAAAGCATAAACCCACGGACTGTACGATCTCGGGATTATCCTCGATTACCAGGACTTTCACTTTCTCATCTCCACATCAAGTATATTGCTCTCCACATTATATACGATGGCATCACTTTTGGTAATCCCTATGATTACTCAAAAAGGCGGCCAAATAATGAAATCGGAAGCCTTTCCTCCTCTTCCCCTATTGCTTTTGGCTCAATGGACCCTCCACCGGGGGTAGGGTGAAGCCGAAAACGTTGCCTTGCTGTGTATTACTATCTACCCACATCTTGCCGCCATGAAGGGCTATCAGATGCCTGGAGAGGGCCAGCCCCAAGCCTAGCCTGGCGAGCTGTCGCTTGTCTGTCTCAATACGATGATAGGGATAGGATAAAGGCTTCAGTACCTCCTGGGGAATGGCTGGAGCGCTGTCCTGAATCTCGACCAGCAGACCGGCTTCCTGTTTCCTGGCCCGCAGGACGATTCTACCCCCTGAAGGAGTAAACTTGCTGGCAATGGCCAGCAGTTCGGTCACTATCTGCTCCACCCGATACTCGTCGATCTGGGCTAAGGGAAGGGGTTCAACTACTTCCAGGCTGAGAGACTGTCCATTGGCCTGGATGCTGGGGTGCACCGTAGCCACTGCCTTTTGCAGCACAGGACCGGGGTCTACGACACCCAGTTGTAGCTGGTAGTCCCCCACTCGTAGCTTCGCCAGGTCCAGCAGGTCTTGAACCCAGCTATCTATCCTTCGGGCGCTATGGGCAATGTTATCTGCCAGCGTGGAAAGGGTCTCCTGTGAGTCCTGGGGGATTTCGTCAGCCAGCAGATTGACTGACAATAGTATGGACGTAAGCGGGCTTCTAAGCTCATGGGCTATGGCGGAGATCAACTTCATCCTCTCCCTGTCCTGCTCCTCCAACTCGAGTTGCTGCTTCTCCAGAGCTTTTTGGGTGGTCTGCAGCAATTCATCCAGGTTTGGCGGTTTGGCAAGACAAGCGAAAGCTCCTTCCTGCACCGCCTTCATGATGACCTGTGCGGTGACGTTGCTACCGAGAATGATACCTTTTGTGGCAGGATGAATCTCTTTGAGTCTTCGCAGCAGCTCGACGCCTTCCACGTCAGGAAGTTGCACGTCCAGCAGCGCCACGTGGAAGAATCTCGCCTCGGCTTTGGCTTCCGCTTCTCCACCCGTCCTGGCCTTCTCCACCCGGTAGCCACCCTTTGCCTCAAGCACCTCGCCAAGGGACTGGCAGAGCTGCTCATCTTCTATCACGATCAGGACGCTGGCTTCCTCACCCATGCTTTCCTGGCTCCTGTTCCACTGTTCGGCACTGTGGCAAAAAGGGACATCTCGTTCCGCACCTGTTCTCCCCTCTATCCTGCCGTCGCGCTTTCCGATGGCTCAACAGGCGATCGCCAAACCCAGGATCAACTTCCTGTTCCTGAGGTTACTAGACCACTCCTAACGTCTACATTACATAGGATTTATCACCGCTTGTCAAGGCCTACAAAGGGGCTGGCAACCCACAGAGACCGTGACCTGAGCAAACGGGCAGGTTGACCGACGTCGGTCAACCTACCCCGATGTTAGACTTAGGCTCGTGGCAGCAAACTTCGGGAAACCTTAACGAGACAGCACTGCCTCTTCTTTATTGGCAAAGACAATGCTATCCCCTCTGGCATCGACGGCGACCTTTTGGGTAACACTTTTTTTGAGGCAACGATACCACTTCCGGTAACATTTATTATGAGTCAATTCGCTCGGTTGACAACCGTGTTGAGACCCGTTAGACTATAAGCAGATATGCGCATATAAGGTTAAGACTGTAACTATGCGTGAATTGGTGAAAGCCTTCAAGGCCCTGTCGGACGAGACCAGGCTCAGGATCCTGAACCTCCTTCTGGAAAGGGAGTGCTGTGTCTGCGAGGTGATGCAGGCGCTGGAAATCTCGCAGACCAGGGCTTCCCGCAACTTGAGCGCCCTCTACGATGCCGGTTTGCTCAAGCTGAGGAAAGATGGCCTCTGGTCGCTATACTCAATAGATCAGGAAGCGATGAAGGAATACTTCTCCGACCTGGTCAAGGCGGTAAGGAAGGGACTGGAAGGCAACCAGGCCGTGGCACTGGACAGGGTGCGTCTTGAGAAAAGTGAGCGCGTTGGCCCTGGCTGCGCCACGCAGCGCAGTCGGTAAAACAGGTGTCCTTTTTTTTCGGCGCTTATATGCCTTATTGCGCATTTAGGCAACTAAACCGGGGAGAAGCGAGCAAAAGTGCCACAAGGTTCTTCGTTGCGCTCAGAATGACAGCCAGGATTATCGGACGACCTCAAAAGGAGGCCAGACATGGCTCAAGATAAGGAAAGGAAGTTAGGGGTTTGGGGGAAATATCTCACCCTGTGGGTAGCATTGTGCATCGGCGCTGGTATCGGTCTGGGCAAAGCCTTCCCGGGAATCTCCGACGTATTGGCCGATCTAACATTTGCCGACGTATCCATCCCGGTCGCCGTCTGCCTGTTCCTGATGATTTATCCCATCATGGTGCAGATACCATTTGTCCAGGTGGTAAATGCAGCCAAGACCCCGAAACCGATGATCACCACACTGGTGGCCAACTGGGCCATCAAGCCCTTCACCATGACCTTTTTTGCCTGGCTTTTCATCGGCGTGGTCTTCAAGGACTCCTTTTCTGCTGAAACCGCCGAGGAGTACAGGGCGGGGATGATTCTGCTGGGTGTAGCTCCGTGTACTGCCATGGTCCTGATGTGGAGCTATCTGGCAAAAGGGAACATGGGGCATACCTTGGTGATGACTGCTGTCAACTCCCTGACAATGGTAGTCCTCTTTGCTCCCCTGGCCGGGCTCTTATTGGGAATCTCCGGTATCGACATTCCCTGGGCAACAGTAGCGTTTTCGGTGGCGATTTACATTTGTGTCCCGCTGGTTTTCGGCTACTGGACCAGGAAACAGGCCATCAAACAAAAGGGCGTGGAATGGTTTGAGACCAGGCTTGTTCCTTCCCTGCAGACGGTGTCCATAGTTGCTTTGCTTGTGACTCTAGTGGTCCTCTTTAGTTTGCAAGGAGACGTGATTACGGAGATCCCTTCGGCAGTGGGCATGATTGCTATCGGCATATTCTGCAATATCCTCCTGGTGTTTGGTTTCACCTACCTCGCCGCTAAGCGCATCAAACTCTCCTATGAGGACGCTGCACCGACAGCAATAATAGCTGGAAGCAACCATTTCGAAGTAGCGGTTGCTGTGGCCACGACAGTTTTTGGGCTTTCCTCCGGGGCGGTGCTGGCTACTGTGGTCGGCGTCTTGACCGAGGTCCCCTTTATGCTCTTCCTGGTATGGCTGTGCAAGAAGACGAAGGGCTTTTTCCCCAGCACCCCGGCGTGAGTAGTAGCGCGAGGCTTCAGCCTCGCCCCAAATAACCAAGAAGGTCGCATCTAGAGCCTAGTAAGGCATAATCGCGGACTACCTGCAGGCAGAGGCGAGTCGCTCGGTAGAGCCGCCTATGGAGACCTCCCCCATGCCTGGAGGATTTCAATCGCTGCTCTCGGCAGGCATCCCCAGAAGTAGCCGAAGCGAACCAGTTCACCTATAATTGACCTGAATGCACGAATTCATCACCATCAAAACATAGTAGAGGTGAGTTAACGTTATGAACAGATTGGCATCCCTAGACACTGCTTTTGACCCCGCTTCGGTAGCTATAGCCGGTGTTGGCCCGGAAACTACAGGAAAGTGCTTCCTCGAGAGTTTGCTCGACTCTGGCTTCAAGGGGAAAATCTACCCTCTCCACCCCAGGGGCGGGGAAATCTCAGGGCTGAAAATCTACCGCAACGTCAAGGACATCCCGGAGCCGGTTGATTATGTCATCTCCTGCGTACCGGCTCGACTGGTGCCCCAGTTGATCAAAGACTGCGCCGAGAAAGGGGCGAAGGTGATGTCGCTTTTTACGGCTGGCTTCTCTGAAAACGGGACCGAGGAGGGTCGACAGCTGGAAGCGGAGATCTGCCGCCTGGCTGAGGCGGGTGGACTCCGGCTTATTGGTCCCAACTGCATGGGCGTGTACAGTCCCAAGGCCGGCCTGTCCTTTGTCTCCAATTTTCCCAGGGAGAGTGGAGGGGTGGCTTTGGTCTGCCAGAGTGGCGGCAACACCATCTATTTCGTTCGACTGGCTGCCGAAAGAGGTGTTAGATTTAGCAAAGTGATCTCCTACGGAAACGCCAGCGACGTCGACGAAAGCGACCTGTTTGAGTACCTGGCCCACGATGCTGAGACAGAGATAGTCGCCGCCTATATCGAAGGGATCAAAGATGGTGGGCGGTTCTACCAGGTGCTGAGCCAGCTGTCGGCTAAGAAACCGGTGGTGATCCTCAAAGGTGGCTACACCCACGCCGGGGCGCGTACCGCCGCCTCACATACCGGCGCTCTGGCCGGTTCCAACGCGGTATTTGACAGCCTGTTGCAGCAGACCGGAGCCCTTCGAGTCTACACACTGGAGGAGCTGGTTGATACGGTTGTCACCTTCCTGTTCCTGCCCCTCCCCAAGGGAAGAAGGGTGGCTATGGTTGGAGGCGGTGGTGGGGCCAGCGTCCTGGCTACCGATGCGTGCGCTGCAAATGGTTTCCTCCTTCCACCAATACCACCACTACTGGAAGACCAGATGAGGAGGTTCGTTAACGGACAAGTGGGACTGATTCTGAACAATCCCATCGAGCTCAACATGTCCGATGAAGCCTCCTATAATATGGCCAGCACATGGCTTGC
>JAUWXW010000051.1 GCA_030616195.1 Chloroflexota bacterium
CGTCTCGGATGGATCTGAAGATCCATCCCTACATTGTCGGTGGGTCGTGGGCGAGACCAAGATGACACGCTGCAACAGGGTACATCACTCGAAAACCGCCTTCGGGTGCTTCTCACCACGTAGGGAACGACCTTTAGGTCGTTCCGCTGGCGCTTGGCATCCTCCTCTCGGGTTGATTAGCTGAGATTCAGAGTGAGCCCTGGCCCGGTTTGTCCGGGCCGGAAGTTGACACCTGAGCACGTGAACGCGTGACCGCTGATACAGAAGGTACACCCGGTGGCCGAAATAGTGAGGCCTCAAACACTGCTGGTCACAAAGCAGGCCTGGTTTGCTGGCCGAAACAGTTGAGGGCCTGATGGCGGTATCGTCAGCTTTCCTCCCACCTCTGTAGCGCTTGCTTGGCGGCATCTTTTTCTGCCGACTGCTTGCTGTTGCCACATCCCCTGCCCAACACCTTCCCGTCTACCACCACCTCTACCCAGAACCTCTTGTTGTGATCGGGACCCTCCTCTTCCACAAGACGGTATGTCGGCCTCTCTTGGCTTCTTGCCTGAACAAGCTCCTGCAATCTCGATTTGTAGTCAGTGGCTATTCCTTCCTCGGTTGCCTGCGTTAGGCTGTCTTGAAAGAGTCTCAGGACGAAGTCCGCGGTTGTATCAGCCCCTCGATCTATTAGCATGGCACCTATCAGCGCCTCTATGACGCAGGCAAGATTTCTTGGCCTACGCCGGCCTCCACCCTTCTCCTCACCCTGGCCCAGGTACAGGTAATCTCCCAGTTTCAGAGACAAAGCCAGCTTGGCCAGGTTAGGCTGGCACACCAAAGCAGACCGAACTTTGGTCATTTCTCCCTCGGTTAAGGTATCAGACTGCTGGTAGAGGGTCTCAGCTATCACAAAGCCGAGGAAGGCGTCGCCTAAGAATTCCAGGCGTTCATTAGACCCCAGGGCAAAGTCAGGGTTCTCATTAAGGTAAGAGCGGTGTGCAAAAGCCTGCTGCAACAACGACAGGTCATTGAAATCTACACCAAGCTCTCTCTGTAAAGTAACCCAATCAGCCATGATGTGGACCGCTTATCTACACAGGGTAATAGTTAGCCCGCCGCTTTGTCAATGCCAAAACAGGTACCCTGGTGGGACGGTGGCACTGGAGGACACCGCCAGACCCCCGGCGTATCCTGCCTTCATGCGTGGAAGAGACTTTGGAGACCCTGCCCTTATGGTCATCAAGTATTTAGGTTGACCGACGTCGGTCAACCTTCTACCCTTTAGTGTGGGGCAGGTGTGTCCGGCAGGCATACGGACAGCTTTGAAAACCTGTCCCTGCAACGTTTGCTTGGGAGAAGGGGTCCAATATTTCATGCAACACTCTGGCTATATATGGGCCAGGTTTACTAGAGACGCAGGAGGAGTTCTATGAGCATTATCCAAACTCATGGTCTGACAAAGGTCTTCCCTGGCGACATCAGGGCGGTTGATGGCATTGATTTCGAAGTCAATGCTGGCGAGGTTTTCGGCTTCCTGGGGCCAAACGGTGCTGGCAAGACCACCACTATCAAGATGCTCAACACACTCATTCAACCTACTTCGGGAACCGCTGTGGTAACTGGATTCGATATTCGCAAGAATCCGGCCGAGGTGCGCAAGCGCATAGGCTATGTGGGGCAGGACATAGGAGTGGATGAGTATGGCACGGGCCGGGAGAACCTGGCTCTATATGGTCATCTCTACAGGCTGGATAGCAGAACAATCAAGGAGCGAATCAGGGAACTATTCGACCTGGTTGACCTGGCTGGCTATGAGGACAAGATAGTGTCCACCTACTCTGGAGGTATGCGGAAACGGCTCGATATTGCTATGGGGCTTATTCACCGGCCCGAGCTAATGTTTCTAGATGAGCCCACGGTGGGACTCGACCCACAGACCAGGGTTCACATCTGGGACTACATTCGGGATCTGGCCAAAGCTATGGGCGTGACCATCTTCCTGACAACCCACTACATGGATGAAGCCGATCAACTGTGCGACCGTATCGGTATCATCGACCTGGGCAAGATAATGACCATGGGCACTCCGGCGGAACTGAAACAGTCGATACATGGGGATGTGGTTACACTTTCTCCTTGCGCCGCGAAGGAGGATGAATGTCAGGAATTCATAAGACGTACCGAGTCGGCCCTTTCCGGCAAGCCCTTCGTGAATGGGACTCAGGCAACGAATGGTCAGCTAGCGGTGTATGTGGACAACGGCGAGTCAGCAGTCCCCAGCATAATGCGACTCCTATCTGATGCGGGCATTGAGGTGGAGACGATATCTGTGTCCCGTCCTTCACTGGACGACGTCTTTCTCAAGTACACCGGCCGCACTATACGTGCCGGGGAAGGCAAGGCTACCACCTATGCTGAGATGCAGCGGAAACGCTCTCGGAGTCCGCAATGAACTTCATAGCTGACACCTGGTTTCAAGTGGGACGCCATATCAGGACACAAGTCCGTATGCCGGTGTGGATAATGATCAACCTGATCCAGCCCATAATATGGCTGGGGCTCTTCACTCAGGTCTTCAAGTCATTATCCCAAATGCCTGGCCTGGGCGGCGTTAGTTATCTCCAATTCTTCGCCCCCGGGGTAGTCGTAATGACGGTGATGTTCGGGTCGGCCTGGTCGGGTATGGGTATGCTGCAAGACATAGATATGGGCATACTATCCAAGATGATGGCTACACCTGTCACCCGCGTCTCCATCATACTGAGCCGCGTCATAGCCTCTATGGCGGTACTCCTGATCCAAGCGCTCATAATCCTTACCATCGCGGTTATCATGGGGGTGGACATAGCGACAGGTGCAGGCGGGGTGCTGTTGACCATAGTCCTTGTCTGCTTGCTTGGCCTGGGATTTGCCTCCTTCTCCAATGGTCTAGCGTTACTACTCAGAAGACCAGAGCCTCTTATCGGCATCATCAACTTCGCGGCTTTGCCCATGATGTTCCTCTCGTCGACGATGATGCCGGCTGATATGTTACCCGGCTGGCTGGACACAGTCAGGCACTTCAATCCAGTGGACTACGCTGTGGTGGGAGTACGCGGCTTGGTACTGGAGGGCTATATATGGTCTGACTTGTGGCGCTCGTTCGCGGTACTGGTGGCATGGGCTGTGGCCGGCACTGCCTTCGGCACGCTGATGTTCCGCCGCAGAGCAGAATGAGCGGCCGAACAAGGGGCAAACCCGTTATGTGGCTACAGTTGACATAACTACCTTGCAAAGAACTTGTCGCATGATATAATGACGACACAGCATATTGGGGAGGGGGCAACAAATGGAAGCAGTTGAGGGATTGAGAATTCGCACCATGACAGATAAGGACATGGCGGCCATGGTGGAGATAGACAAGAAGATCGTAGGCAAGGATAGGATAGCTAGTTGGCCGCAAAAGGTTAGTAGTCACTCCAGGACCTATTATCCTCCTCTGTCCTTTGTAGCTGAGGTGGACGACACGGTTCTCGGCTTCATAATAGGCGTTATCATGGGTGCGGAATATGGTCTGCCACTGAGCGGATGGATCAACATCATCGGTGTTGATCCAGAATATCAGCGGCGAGGTTTAGGCACCATGCTGCTGAGGTCCTTCATTGAGGCGTGCCATCGGAGAGGAATCAAAGCCCGACTCATGGTTCGGCAGAAAGACGAACGCCTCAAGAAGCTACTTGTGCCGCTGGGCTTCCAGCAGGGAGACCTGGTGGACTTCGTTAAAGGTTTTGGGTAGCCAATCGCAACCTCCGCCAGTGGCCGCGATCACGCTAGCAGATCAGCTCTGTGCAGGCTGAGGACGTCGCACCAGTCGCACAGCTTCCACAGTACATGCTGGGAGGCATACGCCACATCCGATGCAGAGGCCAGCGTCAACTTCAGCGAATTCGTCGACCTCTATTGCGTCCACCGGGCACCGGTCAGCACAGATCCCACACGCATTACACGTGCCCACGTTGATCTCTGACATGAAAGGAGAGGGGATAAAGGTCGGAGCGCCCATCTTGTAGCTATGGAATATCCCACAGCAATCGGCACAGCAGTTGCAGATTTGGCCGTTGATGTTGATGGTGTGAACCAGGCCATCCTCGTTGCATTGCCGGAGCAACTCCAGGGTCTCGTCGTAACTCAGTTCACGGGCCATACCGTGCTTCACTGCCCATCTGCTAAGAGCACCTGTATGGACACATGTCTCCAGCAGGTGCTTACAGGGGTCGCCAGGGTCAACAAGCCACTGGCAAAGACGACAGGGGCAAGGCGAAACGCTCCAGTGGCCCGCATCCTTGATAGCCTCGGCGAGATTTTCAGAGGGAGTGGTATCATGGGGTAGGGCCGCCATGGGGGCCCATACCGGCGTATAGGGGAATCCCAGCTTGCATAGCCCCTCTTCGCTGAATTCCCTCAGCACCTGGTGCAAGGCTTTCCCCAGCTCTACAGTGTACGGGAACCTGATATTGCCCCAGACGCCCGTTTCGGTGAGACCACCTGCTGACATACCCACCACCTTATAGGTGGGGTCTTCTTCACCCGGGTCGTACAAGATGGTGCCCTTGTCGGCCATAGCATGAAGCCTATCCTTCAGTTTGGCCTCCTCTATGCCCGTCCTCTCCGAAAGCTCATGGAGCGTTCCACCTGTGACGCGTATCTGGAGTGCCAGTTTAGCCTCGTCGGGTGTGAATTGCAGTCGCAGGAGTCTCAAAAACGCAGGGGTCTTCGGCATACCAACAACATCTTCCTTGTCCTCCATTTCCGCCAGTTCTTCGTAGATATCTTTGTCTGACATCACTCTAGCTCCTTTCACTCACGCCGCAGGTCAGTCTCACCACCCAGATTTTCATCTCCATTGTACGTCCAACGAAGGCCAGACTCAACCCACTACTGTGACTATTCATCAGGGCGGTTGACTCAACATAGGCGGACTATACTGTCTTGTGCGACTCTGGCACCAGTAGCTCAGGCCATCTGACCGCCATGATAGGCACGCGTTGAGTAACGCGACTGAGACATGATTGTCCACTGAATCGGCAATGCTGAGATAGCTACAGCGGGAAGATAGCGGGCGCCATGGTCTTGAGGTCCATGATGGCCACAGTGGCCACGTCAGTCAGCCAGCCACCGCATTCTCCAGGGTTGACGACTACGGGTGCGGCCTCACGGACATCGACCTGATGCGTATGGCCATAGACGATCAGGTTATACCTGGTACTGGCAATCAATGCCTCCAAGAATTTCGGCTGGTGCATTAAGACAACCTTCTTACCATCGAGTTCTAGCTCACAGTAGTCCTCGTGGAGTTCACCGATACTCCCGAATCTCCGCAGAAGCAAACCCTTGTCTCCATCGTTATTGCCGAAAACGCCAACTAGCTTCATGCTCAGGTCTTTCAACACATTGGCGGTAAAGGGCGAGACGAAATCTCCGGCATGCAGCACCAGATCCACCCTCTCGCGGTTGAACAACTCAACAGCTCTGGAGATGAGCGGCAAGTTGTCGTGACTATCAGCCATGATGCCGATTCTCATTTTCTACCTCCTTCGGACCTTCAGGCTATGATTATGCGGTAGCCTGACCGGGCAGTGCCATAGCATAGGGCAGGTCTCCATAGGTCTCCTGAGGCGACCCTGGCGGCCGACTCGCCTCTGGCGAGGGCTCTGTCCCCTGCTGAGCGGGGCGGGTGAGCGAAGATCGGCCTCTGGCGGACGGAGCACCCGCCTATGAAAGAAGCCGGAATGGCTAATTTGCCGATAGAACTGATCCTTCTATTCTGAAGTTTCCCCTAAACTCCTTCGGTTCTGGCGCAGAAACGGGAGTATCGGCTCACGTTGCCAATAGCCCTGGCTGCCCGCTCCATGCTGGGATAGACCGGTATTCCTGCTTCAGCAAGCCGGCACTCCGTCTCCAGCCGCTCCATTTCCAGTGAACCCGGTGGCAGGACAACCACAACGGGCTTGCTCTGCTTGAGGCTGAAATCGATGACGATGCCATTCATCGCCTCTGCCAGCTCCTTGCCCAAGAACCTGGTGAGTATATCGGCGTTCTCATAGACCGCGATGATGTCAATCTGTGGCTCAGCAGCTAGCAGCTCCATAGTTCGCTGGAGCGCCTGCGTATTCCCGGAGCGCTGGCTGATATCCACCGGATTACACAGGATGCTGCCTACCTGACCAAGAAGGTCCAAAAGCCGTCGGCTCGTTTTCTCGGTCAACGGGGGAACCGCAATCCCAAGAACAGCGCAGGTGTCTCCTGTCAACACTGCCTCGCCACCTCCACCGTCAGTAAGCCCGCAGATGATGCCTACATTGCTTCTGCTAAGCTGACCAACTTTCTGAAACAGTAGAAGAGTGTCGGCGAGTTCTTCCAGTCCCTGGACCTCAATGGCACCCGCTTGTTTCAGTGCACCTGACCACACGCTGGTCGAGGCCGCCAGGGCTCCAGTGTGAGAAGCCGCGGCTCTGGCTCCGGCTTCTGTTCTTCCTCCCTTCCATACGACTATGGGTTTGCTGCCAGAGGCGACTCTGATTGTGTCAAACAGTCGGCGGCTGTCCTGTGGTCCCTCCAAATAAAGCCCGATGATGTCCGTTTTCGGGTCAACAGCCAGATACTCTAAGAACTCGGCACTCCCCAGATCGCAGCCGTTGCCCATACTGGCCACCTTGCTAAAGGTGATGCCCCGGGTTGACCCGATCTCCAGCATCTTTCCAGCATGTCCGCCGCTTTGAGAGATGTAGCCAACTGAGCCCGGCTCTCCCAGCAGCATCGATGGTCCATAGGGCATTCCGTGCTCCGGGCAAGACACACCGATGCAATTGGGACCAATGATTCTGAATCCGCCACGCCTTGCCCGTCTTACCATCTCCTCTTCCACTTCAATCCACTCTGGCTCCCCTGTCTCCCGAAACCCAGCGGTGAAGAATTCGATGGCCTTAATTTTCTTAGCGGCGCAATCATCCAGGAGATCAAGCACAGATTCCCTGGGTATGCAGACGATCACCATATCCACCGAACCCGGAATCAGTCTCAGGTTAGGATAGATCTTGAAGCCGAAGACTTCGCCGCCACTCGGGTTAACCCCGTAAAGTTTGCCCTTGAAACCGACAGAGAGCAAGCCCCTCAGCCACAGAGAGCCTATATTCCACTCGTTGGGGGACGCACCGACGACGGCAATAGACCGAGGATAGAAAACTGGCTCCAGTTCCTTAAGCTTCTCACTATCTAGATTATGGTGCACTTTGTGATCCTCCAGCTCATTACTTGTTCTAGATTATGCGTCGCCACTCTGTAGCGCACCCCCTTAGGGGCGCTTTGGGCGAGGCTAAAGCCTCGCGCTACTTCTTAAACCCTCGGGGTTGGCATTTGTCCAGAACTAGCGGCCCAAATTCCTGAGCACACGGCAGGTCTCCATTGGCGAGGGCTTTGTCCTTGCCACCAGCAGGTGGGTGACAGAGCACCCACTAGGAAAAGAGCTGCAATTGCCAATTCACGGATTTACTTCTTACTTCAGTGGGTGTCAGTCGCCTCCGGCGACTGACACCCACTGAAGCCTACCAACGCATATGCCAAAAGTCAAACCTGCCGACAGCAATTGTCCTATAGGATGGGCGCTGCTATAATGAATGCTGGGACTTACAATGGTAAAGAGGATGTTTCGTGTCACTGGCTAAGGTCTATTCTGCTGCCACGGTTGGCCTCGATGGGCAATTGGTCGAGGTTGAGGTGGATATATCCGGGGGATTGCCGTCGATGACCGTCGTTGGTCTACCTGATACAGCAGTGCAGGAGGCCAGAGAACGAGTTCGGTCTGCTGTCCGTAACTCGGGCTTCGTTTTCCCCGCCAAGCGGATCACAGTCAACCTGGCTCCGGCTGATCTTAAGAAAGGGGGTCCGGTCTACGACCTTCCCATCGCTGTGGCACTTCTTCTCAGTTCGGAGCAACTCGTGGCTGATGTGACTGAGACTCTCTTCCTGGGAGAGCTTTCGCTTGATGGTAGCTTGCGCCACACCCAGGGGATCCTTCCTATGGTTGCTCTGGCTAAGGAGAAGGGTGTGGGCACTGTCTTCGTTCCGCCTAGTGATGCCAAAGAAGCGTCCCTGGTAGAGGGTGCCAGGATCATCCCCGCTGCCTCCCTGGCCGACTTAGTCAGTCATTTTCGGGGGGAGAATCTTATTCCTGACTACTCACCCGCCGATTTGGAGGATCACGAGATACAAGGGTGGCACGTGACCGACCTGGCCCATATAAAAGGACAGGAGCATGCCAAGCGCGCCCTGGAGGTAGCGGCTGCCGGGGGACATAACATGATCATGAGTGGCCCCCCGGGCAGCGGCAAGACCATGCTGGCTCGTTCACTCCCCTTGATCCTACCCAAGATGACTATGGTGGAATCCCTGGAAGTAACCCGAATATATAGCGTGACCGGGCTGTTGCCTTCAGATACTCCTCTTATCAGGCAGCGCCCTTTCCGGTCTCCCCACTACACTATTTCTCAGGCCGGGCTGGTGGGAGGAGGGCGAATGCCCAGGCCTGGTGAGATAAGTCTCAGTCATAGAGGCGTGCTCTTCCTGGATGAGTTTCCTGAGTTTGGTCACGCTACTCTGGAGATATTGCGTCAGCCTCTGGAGGACAGGGTAGTGACCATCAGTCGTGCTCAGGGCTGCATGACTCAATCACTGCCTGTGTAACGGGTATGGCGAGAACAACCTCCACTTGCCCCTCATCTCCTACCCGAAGTTCCAGAGCGAGGGCATCGAAGATCTCCCGCCAGTCCTCAATAGTTGCACGCTCCAGCAGGGCGCAGAGTCGCTCTCTAACAGCGCCCAGTCCAATGACCACCCCTTCGTGGCGCTGTGC
>JAUWXW010000106.1 GCA_030616195.1 Chloroflexota bacterium
CGGTTTTCTCTGCACCGCTGCGCAACAGTCGCCAGGTCAAACGCGGCCCTACGAAGGCTATCCCAATCAGGACCGAAGCTATTACAATCAAGGTACCGGTGGAGGTGTTCTGATCCCTGTTAATCGCTGTGCCCCAATTCCCACCTATGGAGACATCCTCGAGCGTGCCACTTCCCGTGTTGAAGAAAGCCAGGATACCCAGCAGAGCGGCAGCAAAGGCGATAGCACCCAGGCACCAATTCCAGCGCCGCAGAAACGGGGGAAGCCGGCGCTGCCATATTACCCAGATAAGAACTGCTGCGGCTGATATCAGCAGGGCGATACCTATTCCCAAGGCGCGAAGCAGGTTATCCCAGAACCCGGCTATTAAGCCAGCGGCAACCAACACGGGGAGGAGTCGCCGTGTCAAAGAGGAGGTAACAATGCTGAGGAAGATTGTCATCGAGCCCTCCCTGACTTAGAACATGCTTAGTTGCTGGGGCTGCTGCTCTGCTTCAGGCGATCCTTCTGCTTCGTCAAGCAACGAAGGGATTTTGAGCATATCGGCTTCGATTACCTGGCGCAGACTCTGTTGATGAAGAGCCGCTGCGGGGTGGTACATGGCATAGTGGATAATACCACCTGTTTTGCGTGCCTTGCCGTGAATCTTGCCGATAGTCTCCCCCGGGAAGAACCTGGCCATAGAATAACGCCCCAGAGTAACGATTATCTTGGGATGGATCAATTCTATTTGACGATCAAGCCATTTCTGACAGGTCTTTATCTCAACTGGTAGAGGGTCTCGATTTGTCGGGGGGCGGCATTTCAGCACATTGCCGATGAAAACCTCTTCCCTTCTCATGCCGATTGAGGCAAGTAGTTCCTCAAGGAACTTACCAGCGGGACCCACGAAAGGACGGCCTTGCTGGTCCTCATACCAGCCGGGTGCCTCACCGATAAATAGTATGTCAGCGTCCTCTCGTCCCTCTCCTGGTACCACTCTGGTACGGTGCTTGCCCAGCTCGCACTCTTGGCACCTGGCTATCTCCTGATGAAGATCGGTCAGCGCTGACACCTTCCCTCCAGCCTGCTGCGATAGTAACACAAGCTATCGAGCCAAGTCAATCTGAGGAGGTTCCACAATGTACCGAGGAGTACAATTCTGTTGCCTTCCCCCCACCTCTATGCTAAACTAGACCGCAGGACGGCCCCTTCAGGGAGGCTATGTGGGCGAGTTGACGCCGAAAGCGATCGTTCAAGAATTAGATAGATATATTGTCGGGCAGCAAGAGGCAAAGAAGGCCGTAGCCATTGCTCTGATCAATCGAGAGCGGCGCAGAAAGCTTCCTCCGGAGCTACGCCACGAGGTTATTCCCAGAAACATTCTAATGGTCGGACCGACAGGTGTAGGTAAAACAGAGGTGGCCCGCCGCCTGGCGGCGATGATAGATGCCCCTTTTGTCAAGGTGGAGGCGACTAAGTTCACTGAGGTGGGTTATGTGGGGCGTGATGTGGAATCAATCATCCACGATCTGGTGGAGGTTAGCACTAATAAGATCTACCATGAGGAATTGAAGGAGATAGAGAGCAAGGCAGAGACGCTGGCCACGGAGAGAATCATTGGCTACCTGTGTCAGCAACTGGGAGAGAAAAGGGGCAAGCGAGCTAAAGAGAAGGAACAACAGGCCGTTAGCGGCGTTTCCAAAGCAACAAAACAGACTCCGGTTTGGGCAGGGAGTGGCAGAGGTCGCCCGGTGAGCCGTCAGAGGGTAACTAAGCTTTTGCATAACCATCAATTGGAAGAGCAAGTCATCGAAATTGAAGTTGGCAGTGATACCGAGGTAGCGGGTCCACTAATCGAGCCCCGTTTGGACGTAGACACGGAGGATGATGGCTTGTTTGCCGACTGTTACAGGAACTTCAGAAGCACCACTGGACAACGGAAGCGCAAGGTTGCCGTCAGAGATGCCAGGCGGATTCTCACCAGGGAGGAGGCCAATAAGCTACTTGATTTTGACGAGGTGGTAGAGCGTGCTGTAAACGGGGCGGAAGAGAATGCAGTGGTCTTCATCGATGAGATCGATAAACTTTGTGGTCCTAAGGTAGATATAGGCAGGGACGTTTCTGGGGAGGGGGTACAGCGTGACCTGTTGCCGCTATTGGAGGGAACAACGGTCATGACACGTTATGGCACCATCAAGACGGAGCACGTGCTCTTTGTCGCCGCCGGTACCTTCTCGAGGAACAAGCCTTCTGATCTTGTACCCGAACTTCAAGGGCGTTTCCCCCTGAGGGTAGAATTGAGTCCCCTGGGGCAACAAGATCTAGAGAGGATACTCGTAGAACCTGACAACTCCTTGACCAAGCAATACAAGGCGCTGCTGGCTACAGAGGGGGTCGATCTCGTTTTTACTGAAGATGGGATTCGAGAGATAGCTCGCTTGGCATCGTTGATGAATGAGCGTACCGAGAACATTGGTGCTCGGCGGCTTTTTACTATAATTGAGAAGTTGTTGGAAGATTTGAGCTTTACAGCTTGTGAAAGGAGAGGTGAGACGGTGATAGTGGATGCCAATTATGTCTACCAGCAGGTGAGCGGCCTGATTAAGGACGAGCACCTTAGCCGGTATATCCTGTAGGGAGCCATGGTGCAGCAGAGTTCTACCAACGCTGTTTCTATCAAGTTGCTGCTGGAGGCTGGGGCCCATTTTGGGCATCAGGCAGGTCGCTGGCAGCCAAAGATGAAGAAATATATCTTTATTCAACGCAATGGCATTCACATTATCGATTTGGAGCAGACCATAGCGTTGCTGGGGAAAGCCTGCAGCTTTATCACCGATGTAGTGGCCAAAGGAGGAGACGTCCTTTTTGTGGGAACAAAGAAGCAGGCGCAGGAGGCCATCGAGCAGGAAGCGAGTAGGTGTGGCATGCCCTTTGTCAATCAGCGCTGGATAGGGGGGATGCTCACCAATTTCAGGGTTATCCAGGCGCGCATCGACTATCTGGTGCAGCTGGAAGACCAGAAAGCTAGAGGCATGTTCAGTCGGCTTCCCAAGAAGGAGGCTCTAAAGCTGGAGAGGACCGTGCAGCGACTGAACCGGCAGATGGGTAGCTTTAAGGAGATGACCAAGTTCCCTGATGCCATTTTTATTGTCGATCCTTCTAAGGAACGGATTGCTGTAGCCGAGGCAAGACATGTGAGAGTGCCCACTGTGGCTATAGTGGATACGAACTGTAATCCGGAGGAAATTGATTATCCTATCCCGGCCAATGACGATGCGGTAAGAGCGGTGAGGCTCATGTGTAGCAGGATGGCCGACGCTGTCATCGAAGGGCAAGCGATTTTGGAGAAAGCTGAACAAGAGGCGGAGTTAGTCAGTGATGAGGAGGCCATGGAGGCCCTTGGGTCATTAACCTTTGTCCCTGAGGAGGAAAAAAGTAGTGCAGATTACGACGAGGCTGATCAAGGAGTTAAGGCAGAAGACTAGCGCTGGAGTAATGGAGTGCAAGGATGCCCTCGAGGAGACTAAGGGCGACCTGGACAAGGCATGTGAAGTCTTGCGAGAGCGAGGTCTGGCCAAGGCAGAGAAGAAAAAAGATCGTATTGCTTCCCAAGGGCTAGTCGAGGCCTATGTTCACCACGGGGGACGGATCGGGGCGATGGTGGAGGTCAATTGCGAGACCGATTTTGTGGCCAAAACCGACGAATTCAAGTCATTGGCTCACGATTTGGTTCTCCAGGTAGTAGCTACCGACCCACAATTCATCTCCGCTGACCAGGTTCCGGGTGATGCCGGATTAAGCCCTGAGGAGGTGTGCCTTCTTGATCAACCCTTCATCAAGGACGAGGCAAAGAAAGTTGGGGATCTCGTTACTGAGGTCATTGCCAAGCTTGGTGAAAAGGTGATCGTAAGGAGGTTTGCTAGGTTCGAGTTGGGCGGGTAGAATGGTCTGGCTCTGGAGAGGGGGTAGGCTGTGCAGGCAAACCTAAAGGGCAAAGTGGCCCTGGTGACGGGGTCAAGCAAAGGTATTGGTAGGGCGATAGCTCTCAGGTTTGCCGAAAACGGGGCGGATGTCGTAGTGAATGCCAGGAACCAGGGGCCTGCTCTGGAAGTGGTGGAGGAAATCAAAGGCTTGGGCCGAAGGGCTTACTTCGAGCAGGCAGATATATATAGTTATCCCGAAGTAAAGCGGATGGTACGCAATGCTGCACAAGAGTTCGGTAAGGTCGATATTCTGGTTGCCAGCGGTGGTGCAGCAGGTCCCCCTCCTCAGTTCTTCCACCAGATTGATCCTGAATCATACACCGATTGTATCGAAAGTCATCTGCTCACCAGGCTTTACTGCATAAGGGCGGCCATTGACCATATGATGGAAAGGCAGGGGGGCAAGATTATCGCCATAACTACTGATGCTGGAAGAACACCTACCCCGGGAGAATCCTTAATCGGTGCTGGTGCCGCGGCGTTGGTGCTCATGACCAAGGTGCTGGCGCAAGAAATTGCCCGTTCGCACATACGGATTAATACCATATGCACTACCGTGACCAAAGACACGCCGGGCTATGAAGCGGCGATGGCAGACGATACCACCTATTTATTTAAGCTATTCAAGAAGGCAGAGGAACGGATACCCTTTGGTATGAACAAACCGGATGATATTGCCCAACTGGCGTTGTTTCTTGCTTCGGAGGATTCAGATCAAATCACCGGGCAAATCTTCAGCATAAATGGCGGCTTATCCTTCCCGGGTTGAATCTAGAACTAGGCGGTAATTCGGTGAGTATGTTTGAGGCTAAGTACAGTCGTGTCGTGCTAAAGCTAAGTGGCGAGGCTCTCATGGGTGAGAGCGAGTGTGGTATCGATACTCCAACCCTCAAGACGGTAGCCCGGCAAATCAAGGAGGTAACAGAAGGAGGGGTTGAGGTAGCCATAGTGGTGGGAGGGGGCAACATCTGGCGTGGGACTGATGCCGAAGCTGCCGGGATGGACAGGGCGACTGCCGATTATGCTGGTATGTTGGCCACAGTGATAAACGCACTGGCCCTTCAGGATGCTTTGGAGAAAGAAGGGATCGTTTCGCGAACCCAATCGGCTATTCCCATTCAATCGGTAGCGGAACCTTACATCCGGGGTCGCGCTATCCGCCATCTGGAGAAGGGGAGGGTGGTGATCTTCGCCGCCGGTACGGGTAACCCTTATATGACTACGGATACAGCAGCAGCCCTAAGGGCGATCGAAATAAAGGCGGATGTATTGCTTATGGCCAAGAATAGAGTTGACGGCATCTACAGCGCTGACCCTCTAAAAGAACCACGGGCCAGGAAGTTTGATCACCTTAATCACCGTGAGGCTTTGAACCTGGGGCTTGAGGTTATGGATGCTACTGCCTTTTCTCTTTGCATGGAAAACGACTTGCCTATAGTTGTATTCGACCTACAGGCACCAAACAGCATTCAGCGGGCGGTGGCAAAGGAACCGTTTGGGACCCTGGTCTCAAGTGAGGCACGGCAGTGATTGATGAGACCTTATCAATAGCCGACGGGAAGATGCAAAAGAGTATCCAGGCTCTCAGAAGGGAGCTGGACACTATTCGTACCGGACGCGCCACGCCGGTGCTGGTGGATTCTATCAGTGTAGATGCCTATGGCGTTCCTACCCCACTTAAGGAGATCGCCACTATTTCCGTCCCAGAGGCCAGGCTCTTGGTGATTCAACCGTGGGACAGGAGTACTCTAGCCGGCATCAACAAAGCTATCCTGAAGTCCGATTTGGGACTAAACCCTATAAATGACGGGGCTGCTATCCGCCTGGTCATCCCGCCTCCCACCGAAGAACGAAGAAAGGAACTGGTCAAGGTAGTACGAAAGAGGGTTGAAGAGGCAAAAGTGGCGCTTCGTAACATAAGGCGGGAGGCAATGGAGGAACTGAGGAGGCTGGAGAAGGATAAGGAAATCTCCCAGGATGAGAACAGGCGAGCTTTGGATCGGTTGCAAAAAATTACCGATAGCTTCGTGGAAAAGGCAGCCGAGGTGGGCCAGAGTAAAGAGACCGAAATTATGGAAGTCTAACCAAGGACTGTTTGGATGTGACGACCGAACCAGTGGGGTATAAGGATACAGGCAAATTCCAAATACCGATTTCTAAACTCTAAACAAACTCGAATGACCGAAGATGAAAATTCAAAACGCAAAAAGGAGAATTCAAAGATAATCTTGAACTTTGCAGTCTGAATTTTGAATTCTTTGATTTCGTGCTTCGGATTTAGGATTCGATCCTG
>JAUWXW010000103.1 GCA_030616195.1 Chloroflexota bacterium
GGGTTTGGCACAGGGATTACCCTTACCGGTGATATCGTCATTGCTTCCGATAAGGCGAAGTTCAGTATCAGGGAGATCAATCATGGAGCGATCCCCATTGAAACGCTGACCCGCGGCATGGAGGTAATGGGCAAACACAACATTTCCTACATGTCCCTCATGGCGAACGATATAGATGCCTATGAGGCCCACCGCGTCGGCCTTGTGAATAGAGTTGTCCCGCACGACCAATTGAAGGCAGAGGTCAAGAGAGTAGCTGACCAGTTGAAGGAAAGCGCTCCCTTTGCCATTGCTGCCATAAAGAGAACCTTGAATCTCAAATGCCACGAGCACTGGGACTATGCCCTGGGAATCATGCCGGCCGTGTTCGCCACGCAGGACGTGGCTGAAGCCAGGAAGGCATTCGTGGAGAAGCGGAAGCCCAAGTTCACAGGCAAATAGAAGCAGGCAAATATGTCGAGGCGTGAACGAATCATTTCCCTCATGTGGTTGAACAGAGGGAAGGGATTCCCTCCGGCCTCAAGCAGGGGCTCTCTTTGGAGAACCCAGATTAGCAATTCGGGACGGGGACCTGACACCCGGAGCTGCCAGAAACGTCAGCGTGCAGGCCAAGCGACTGCCAAGGACGCTGGAGGTGATTCTATTTTCAGAGGAGGGCAGGAATGGACATAAAGAAGGTGTGTGTGGTGGGTGCTGGAACCATGGGCAGCGGCATAGCACAGGTGGTAGCGCAATCTGGCTATGAAACCGCCATGGTGGATGTGAAGCAGGAGTTTCTTGATCGAGCGATGGGCACGATACAAGGGAGCCTGGCCAGACTGGTCAAGAAGGAGACGATGGAACAGAGCGAGGCGGACAAGGTCATAGCCAGGATCAAGCCGACCACCGATATGAAAGCAGCGGCCAAGGATGCCGACTACATTATTGAGGCGGTATTTGAGAAAGCAGAAGTCAAGCAGCCTGTGCTGAAAGAGCTTGGGGCGATTTGCCCTGAGCATACCGTCCTGGCCACCAACACGTCCTCGATACCCATCAGCCTGCTTTCGTCTGCGGTCAATCGGCCTGAGAAACTGATCGGCATGCATTTCTTCAACCCTGTGCCGGTGATGAAATTGATAGAGGTAGTTAGGTCTTTGACCACCTCTGATGAAACGGTAGCCGTGAGCCTGGACTTCGGCAAATCCCTGGGTAAAGAGCCGGTGGTAGTTAAGGACTCTCCTGGGTTTGTGGCCAACAGGATAGCCAACGTAGCAGCCAATGAGGCGCTGAAGATATTGGAAGATGGCCTGGCAAGTGCGCAGGATATAGACAAGATCTGCAAGTTGGCCTTTAACTGGCCTATGGGTTTCCTGGAGATGATAGATCTTGTTGGTGCAGACGTCGTTTTGGACCTGGCGGAAACGATTTACGACCAAACCGGCTGGGAGAGGTATAAGGCTGCACCAATACTGAGAAGGATGGTGGAAAGCGGTTATATGGGAAGAAAGGTTGGCAAAGGGTTCTACACCCTGTTTGCCGAAGAATAACTTCTTCAAGAAGGAGTGAGACATGTCGCAGAAAGAGTATGAGCTTATTCTATATGAGAAGAAGGACAGGTTTGCCACCATAACCATTAACCGGCCAAAGGCGATGAATGCCTTGAACACTCCGCTGGCCGACGAAATGCGGGATGCCCTGCGGGATGCGGAGGCTGACGAGAGCGTTCAGGTGATCATCATAACCGGTGCCGGTGACCGGGCCTTCTGTGCAGGGGCGGATATTGGCGAACTGGCGACGCTGGGTCCCATAGGGGCGAGGGATTTCTGCCTGTATGCGCAGTCGCTCACCAGCCAGATCGAGAGGATGAGGAAGCCCGTGATAGCCAGAATCAATGGATTCTGTCTGGGCGGCGGGAATGAAGTTGCCATGTCCTGTGATTTCAGGATTGCCTCTGAGAAAGCCGCCTTCGGGCAGCCAGAGATCAACCTGGGCATCATCCCCGGTATGGGCGGGACACAGAGGCTTACCAGGCTCATAGGCAGGACGAAGGCCATAGAACTGAATATGCTGGGTGAGCCGATCACCGCTGCCGAAGCATACCGGCTTGGTCTGGTAAACAAGGTTGTCCCTGCTGAGGATCTGGACGCAGCCGTGGACGAGTTTGTGCAGAAGCTGTGTTCTAAGGGCCTTGTGGCTCTGGGACAGGTCAAGCTGGCGGTAAACAATGGAATGGATATGGACCTGGATCGCGCCCTGTATTACGAGGCTGAGTGCTTCGGTTCCGCCCTGGCAACAGAGGATGCCAAGGAAGGGATGAAGGCCTTTCTGGAGAAGAGGAAGCCCGAATTCAAGGGCAAATAGTAGTTGGCTGTTTGGGTCACAACAAGTGAATACGACGAGGGAAGGGGTATGGATTTTGAACTGAGCGAACTGCATAAGATGCTGGCGGAGGCTGTCTACGATTTTATGCTGAAGGAAATTGAGCCCATCGCCGAGCAGATCGACAGGGAGGACAAATTCCCCGAGTGGATTTGGCGAAGATTGGGTGAGCTGGGATGGCTTGGGGTCACTGTTCCAGAGAAGTACGGCGGCTCTGGATTCGATTACTTGGCCCAGTGTGTTTGCCTGGAGCAAATGAGCAGGATTTGCCCTGCCATAAGTCTGTCTTGCCAGGCGCATTCCAATCTATGTGCTGACAACCTTTACCGAAATGGGACTGAAGAGCAGCGGGAAAGATATCTGCCAAAGCTTTGTAGTGGAGAGAAGATTGGCGCCCTTGCCCTGACCGAGCCTAATGCTGGCTCCGACGCAGTGGGGATTCAAATGAGAGCGAGAAAGGAAGACGGCTATTATATCCTTAGCGGAACGAAAACGTTTATCACCAACGGGACTGTTGCTGGCATCCTCATCGTATATGCCAAAACAGATCCCGAGAAAGGGGCAAAGGGCATAACCGCCTTCATTGTGGAGCCAGGCTTTGAGGGGTCTTTTACCTCAAGGGCACTGGAAAAGATGGGAGAAAGAGGCTCCCCCACGGGTGAGCTGGTGTTTGAAGACTACCGTGTTCCCCACGAGAACATATTGGGTGAGGAAAATCAGGGCATCAAGGTGATGATGGGTGGGCTTGATGTGGAAAGGGTTGCCGGTACGGGGTGGATCTTAGGCATAGCAGAGAGGGCTTTTGAGCTATCGCTGAAATATGCCAAGGAGAGGGTACAGTTCGGGCAACCTATAGGAGAGTTCCAGTTGATTCAGGAGAAGTTGGTCGAGATGTATGTGGGAATAGAATCAACCAAGCTGCTTATGTATAAGGCAGCCAGCCTGGCGGAGACGGCCGAAAGGGGGGGAAAGGGCTCTGAAATCAACAAAGTAGCTGCGGCTGCTCTTCTTCTCGCCGGTCAGGTGGCTACCAATGCTGCCCTGCATGCCGTCCAAATCCACGGTGGATATAGCTACATGTTGGACTACCCTGTGAACCGCTTGCTCAGGGACGTAAAGCTGGGCGAGATCGGGGCTGGCACCACGGAAATAAGGAAAATCATAATAGCCCGGGAGTTGCTCCGGGATTAAGAATCTGGGGAGGTAGCATGGCAGGATACTTAGGGTATACCGTCGGCAAGCTATATGATTGGGCTGTGGATCATTTCTCCACCAGGATTGCCGCTGTGAAAGGAGAACGGAGGATAACCTATGGAGAGATGAAGGAGCAAGCCAACCAGTTGGGCAATGCCTTACTCGGTATGGGAGTTCAAAAGGGGGAGCGAGTAGCTACCCTCACCCCTAACTGCCTCGAGAGCATCCTTTTAGACTACGGCTTGGCCAAAGCCGGGCTGACGCAGGTCATCTTGCATGAGGGGATTGCCGTTCCTGCCGATAACGCTTACATGGCAAACGATTCGGAGTCCAGCGTTCTTATATACCACGCCAACTATGCTGACCACGTGGAGGATATGCGTCCTCAGCTTAAGACTGTAAAGCACCTTTTCTGTATTTCGGAGGGAGCCGATATCCCTTCCTACAGCAGAGACTTTTATCAGTCGATCTCTTCCCAGCCAACCACCGATCCTCCAGTGGACGTTAGTGAAGATGATGTACTTTCAATCTACTATACCGGAGGGACGACCGGGGTGCCTAAGGGTTGTGTCCATGCCTCCAGGAACCGTGTGTATACGTATCTAACGGCGCTGGCAGAGCTAGATCTAGGGGTCAGGCATACCTTTCTTCACTTGGCTCCCATGTCTCATGCCTCCAACGTGTTCATGATTCCAGTTTGCTTGCGCGGGGGGACCCAGGTCATCCTCGATTCTTTTAACCCTGAGCTTTTCCTTCAGATGGTGGAGAAGGAAAAGGTGACGGCTACCTTTATCGTGCCCACCATACTGTACCGAATACTGGACTTTCCTGAACTCAAAAAGTACGACACCAGCGGCCTTAACACGGTGCTCTATGGCGCTTCTCCCATAGGTCCTGAGAGGCTCAGAGAGGCGATCAGCGCCCTTGGTCCCATTTTTGTTCAAAACTTTGGCCAGACGGAAGCGCCTATGTTCATCACCGTGCTTGGCAAGGAAGACCATATTGTTGCGGCGGGGGAAGAGGAGAGGTTAACCTCCTGTGGAAAGCCAACTCTGATGTGTCAGTTGAGGCTGGTGGACGATGAAGACCATGACGTCCCCCCAGGGGGGGAGGGGGAAATCGCTGTCAGGACCCCTAACATGATGATTGAATACCTGAACAAGCCGGAGGAGACGGCTGAAACGATGAGGAACGGGTGGTTACACACTGGCGATGTGGGTCGTCGGGATGAGGAGGGCTATGTCTACATACTCGACCGGAAAAAAGACATGCTCATAAGCGGCGGTTGGAATATCTATCCCAAGGAGATTGAGGCTACCCTTCATGAGCATGAGGCAGTCGCTGATGTTGCTGTCATTGGCGTGCCCGACCCGAATTGGGGAGAAGCGGTGAAGGCAATTGTGGTTCTCCATTCGGGCAAGACGGCTACTGCTGAGGAGATCACTAAGTTTTGCAAGGAAAAAAAAGGCTCCATAAAGGCGCCCAAATCGGTAGAGTTTGTCGATAGCATCCCACTTACCTCTGTGGGGAAGCATGATAAAAAGGCTCTTCGCGATAGATACTGGGGGGATGAAAAGCGAAGGGTTCACTAAGCTATAATCTACTCCAGCAATTGGTGCATAGAAGGCTGAGATGAACTATTTTGAAGATTTCCAGGTTGGCGACAAGATTGTTACCAGGGGAAGAACAATTACTGAGGCAGACATCGTGTTCTTCTCCGCCTTTAGTGGAGACTGGCATCCACTTCATACAGACATAGAATATGCCAGGCAGGGTCCCTTCAAGGAGAGGATAGCTCATGGATTCCTGGTGTTATCCGTGGCATCCGGGCTACTTCCTCTCTCCGAAACGGCCATTATTGCCTTCTACGGGATGGACAAAGTGAGGTTTATCTCGCCGGTTAAGCTTGGTGACACCATTCACGTAGAGTTCGAGACAGTGGAGAAGCAGGTCAGAGACGAGCGGGGCGGTGTCATAACCTTCCAGCAGACGGTGAAAAACCAGAGGGGTGAGGATGTGGTGGTAGGGACAATGAAGGTCTTTGTTGCCAAGCGTGAGTGAGGTCAGGAGATACGGTCTCGGAGTCGCCAGCCTTTGCCCCGCTAACGCTAGCTTGGGAGGACAGTGGCATGGATAATGAAACCATGTTTGAGGTGGAGGAGAGGGATGGCTTGCTGATCCATCAGGGAGTGATCAGGGTTCCCTATCGGTGGGCGGCGGGTGAGGTGGCCAGCAGATTTTATGTTGGCCTGAGGAACAAGAGAATCTATGGCTTGCGCTGCCCCAGTTGCAGGCTAGTTTTTGTTCCTCCCAAAAAGGTGTGCCACCAGTGCTTCAGTGACCTCAGCCAATGGGTAGAGGTAAGCGATGAGGGCACGCTGGAGACCTTCACCGTGGTGCATTACAGCGAGCCCGAGTTGCACCCCATGAAAGCGCCTTTCGCCTATGGGATTGTCAAACTGGATGGCGCCGACACCGGCATGACCTGCCTCGTCGGCGAAGCCAAGCTTGACAGCCTCAAGGAGTGCATGAGGCTAAAGGCGGTTTTCAAAGAGGCGTCAGAGGGAAGCTACCTGGATATCAAATACTTCAAGCCAGTCGAGGGGGCGAGCCATGGATAAGGCGGCTATAGTTGGAGTTGGACAGACCACCTTCGAGCGGGGGAAGACCAAGAATTTTGCCGAGTTGGTCTACGAAGCTGCAAGAAAAGCCCTGGATGACGCTGGAATGGGGCTGGACGACATTGGGAATGTGGTAACCACTACCAATGATTTCTGGGACGGGCGCACCATCGC
>JAUWXW010000168.1 GCA_030616195.1 Chloroflexota bacterium
TGACGAGTTGATCAAATTTGTTCCGGCGCCTGATTTTCCTACCGGCGGCATCATCCTGGGGCGTGAGGAAGTCAGAAAAGCTTATACGACCGGTCATGGCAGAGTCGTAATCCGAGCCAAAGCTGATATTGAAGAGCTAGGTAAAGGACGAAACCAGATAGTGGTAACCGAGCTCCCTTACCAGACAAACAAGGCGGAGCTGGTGGAGAAGATTGCCAACCTGGTGAAGGACAAAAGGATAGAGGGCGTGAGCGAGCTACGGGACGAATCGGATAGGCAGGGCATGCGCATTGTGATAGAGCTAAAGAGGGAAGCCCGGCCAGCACAGTTGTTGAACAACCTGTATAAGCACACCGCCATGCAATCTACCTTCTCTATCAATATGCTAGCTCTGGTAGATGGGCAGCCTAAGGTTATCAGCCTTAAGGAAGCTCTGCAGCACTTCATAGATTTCCGTCACCAGGTTATAGTCCGACGCTCCCAGTTCGAACTCAACCAGGCTAAAGAGAGAGCGCACATATTGGAAGGATTGAAGATCGCCCTCGACCATCTGGACCAGGTGATCGCCATTATTCGTCAGGCACACACGGCTGAGATAGCCCGAAATGGATTGATGAGTGAACTTGGTTTATCTCAGACGCAGGCGCAGGCCATCCTTGATCTACAATTGCGCCGACTGGTAGCACTGGAGCGCCGCAAGATCCTCGACGAGTACACCGAGATACTCAAGACCATCGCCAATTTGGAAGACCTCCTGGCCAATCCCAGCAAGATATCCTTCCTCATTAAGGAAGAGGCAAAGGAACTTCAGTCCAAGTACGGGGATGCCCGAAGAAGTCAACTCAGCGAGGAGGAGGCAGCCGGCTTCACTGAGGAGGACTTGATCCCCCACGAGGAGATGGTGGTCACCTTGAGTACCAGGGGATATGTAAAGCGCGTCCCTAGTGATGCCTATAAGTTGCAACACCGGGGTGGGAAGGGCGTCAGGGGAATGGTTACCAAGGACGTGGATAGCGCTTCCCTCTGGCTCGTGGCTGATACCCATGACACGTTGCTTTTCTTCAGCAGCAGGGGACGGGTCATTCCACTCAAGTGTCATCGGATCCCCCAGGATATTTCACGAACGGCCAAAGGAACACCCATAGTTAACCTGCTATCTGTTGACCAGAAAGAGCAGATAACGACGGCAGTAATAGCAAAACCCGAACCAGGTAACTTCCTTATGCTGGCTACTGCCAGGGGCAAGATAAAGAGGACCCCCATCAAGGCGTTCGCTTCCGTGAAAGGACGGGGACTCATCGCCATATCCCTGATAGGAGAGGATGAACTGGTAGCCGCTGGACTGGCCAGGGAAGAGGGCGAGGTTATACTGGTAACAGAGAAGGGGAAGTCAATTAGATTTGCGGTGAACGACTTCAGGGCCATTTCCCGAACCAGCCAGGGAGTGCGTGGTATACGGCTTGGCCCGGGCGATAAGGTGGTAAGCATGGAGGTCGTTCAGCCGGCCAGCTACCTCCTGACTGTGACCAGCAAGGGCTTTGGTAAGCTCAGTCGTATAGATGCTTATCCGACTCATCACCGCGGGGGCAAGGGGCTACTGGCTCACCGGGTTGGCGCCAGGGTAGGCAAGGTAGTTGCCGCCAAGTTGACCTCCCATTCAGGAGAGCTAATGCTTATGTCTGAACGAGGGGTTATCATCCGCGTGCCCAAGGAGAGCATCCCCATCCAAGGCAGAAGTACCGGCGGGGTAAGCCTGATGAAGGTAGACCCAGGCTATGAAGTCATTTCCGTCGCCTGTCCTCTGGAAGGCAACGCATTGGATAAGGCCCCAAGGCAAATTCGTGGTTTATAAAAGAAAACCGGGCGGTTTTGCCACGCTAGTGGATATCATAGCCAGGCTGCGAGGGCCTCAGGGCTGCCCCTGGGACAGAAAGCAGTCGCACCTTTCCCTTAAGCCACATCTGGTGGAAGAGTGCTATGAAGTCCTGGAGGCCATCGACCAGGCAGATAACCAGGAACTATGCGCTGAACTGGGCGACCTTCTGATGCAAATCGTGCTCCATGCTCAGATTGCTGCTGAGGAGGGCCAATTTGCCATCGAAGACGTGTTGCGAGAAATCAATACCAAGCTTGTCCACCGCCATCCCCACGTTTTCGCAAAAGGGAAAGCAAAGGATGCCCAAGAGGTAGTCCAAACCTGGCACAGCTTGAAACAAGAAGAACGGCAGGAGGATTCTATTCTTTCCAGCCTGCCTAAGGGAATGCCGGCGCTAGCCTATAGCCAGGCAATACAGCGACGCGCTGCTCTGGTCGGCTTTGACTGGAGAAAAGTCGATGATGTTATCCAGAAGCTGGCGGAGGAAGTCGAGGAGCTAGAGCGGTCTCCTGACCGTCAGGAAAGAGTGAGAGAGTTTGGGGACTTGTTGTTCGCCCTGGCGAACAGTGCCAGGTGGTTGGACATAGACTTGGAAGACGCCCTTCGCTTGGCGAACGAGAGATTCCATCGGAGGTTTCGTTACATGGAGGAGGCTTGTGAGCAGCGAGGTATCGCCCTGAGTAGCCTGTCACTTGAGCAGCAAGACGAACTATGGGAAGAAGCAAAAGAAAAACTGTCTCAGAACGAGACAGCTTGAAGTCCCTCCCATCACCCTGGCTGTGCAGCCTGTCATTGCCAGGAGCCCTTCGCTCCGTGTCATTCTGAGGTCGCCTGAGGCGACCGAAGAATCTCAGGGTGGAGTCTGCTTTGCTTCACAGCAAGGTATGCATGTAGGGGCACGGCTCGCCGTGCCCCTAGTTCTTTCGTGGGTGTCAGGTCCTCGCCACGGTCGCCGGAGTCGACTCTGGCGAGCGAGTCGCCTATGGAGACCCGACCTGACCCAACTTTTCGCCCATGTGATGCCTGGGCCTTGCTTGAACTCAAGGGGCAATAGATCGGGATAACCCCCGGTTCACTTCAGTTCGATCACGCCACGATTTCCCCGGCGCTTCTCTGCCGTGACAATAGCTGTGATCTCAGACACGGCTGAGTCCAGTTCGCCCTGGCGGTTCACGACGACGTAATCGAAGAGGGGCAAGCTGTTTATCTCTTCCTCAATGCTTTCTATTCGCAATTTCAGGTCAGCGTCGGACTCGGTTTTGCGTTGCCTCAGGCGCTCCTCGTACTCCTTCATCGAGGAAGACGCCAGAAAGATGAGCACCGCCCCGGGCAAGAGCTTCTTGATGGTAGCTGCTCCCTGAACATCTACCCTCACTATGGCATCCTTACCTTCCTCCAATGCCTGCCTGATCTCCTGCTTGGGAACCCCATACCAGTTCCCGTAGACTTCTGCCCATTCCAGCAACTCCCCCCGCTGCACCATCTCCCGGAACTCTGCTTCCGAGGTGAAATAGTAATCTACGCCATGGCTTTCTCCGGGTCGTCGAGGGCGGGTGGTCACTGTTACTACATAGTGGCCGGGAAAACGCAGCTCCTTCATCCGATTGAGCACAGCATCTTTTCCGACACCAGAGGAGCCGGAGAGAACAACAAACAATCCCGTCGCCTTACTCTGCTGGCTCCTTCTCCCCACTCTGTTCCCTCGGATCGAACTTGCGGGCTGCCAGTACTCTGCTGGCAATGGTTTCCGGGGTTATAGCAGCCAGAATAATGTGTCCATCATCCATGACGAGGATGGCCTTTGTCCTGCGCCCGTTGGTTACATCGATAGCCAGGCCCCGATTTCGCCCCTCCTGAATAAGGCGCTTGGCAGGTGCAGAGTTGGGGGCAATCACGGCTACAGTCTTGTTTATTGCCACCATGTTACTGAAACCGAGATGGATCAACTCTGTAAACATTTTGGCCTCCCTCTGTATGGTTAATTTGCTGTAATCCTTCTCATATCCTGCCAGAAAGTGGGGTAGGATATTTCCACTACCTCAGCATCTTCAATTACAGTTTCACCTTCAGCCACTAAGCCTGCTATTCCGAGAGCCATGGCCAAACGATGGTCATGGTGACTTGAGCACCTTGCGCCACGCAACTTTGCTCCTCCATAGATAGTCATGCCATCCGGCATCTCCTCCATGGTGGCCCCAAATTTAGAGAGTTCATTCACCAGGTCTCTGATTCTGTCTGTTTCCTTTACTCTTAATTCCGCGGCGTCTTTGATAACGGTAACACCCTTAGCAACGCAAGCCGCTACCGCAATCACCGGGATCTCATCAATCAGGCGGGGGATAAGATCGTCCCCTATTTCAGTTCCGGTTAGCTGGCTCGATTCAATCAAGAGATCGGTCAATGGCTCAGCAGTCGTAAGATGCTGGTTCTCTATTCTAAGCTTTGCACCCATTTTTAGCAAAACGTCGACAATGCCCGTCCTGGTGGGATTCATACCGGTATCCTTGATCCTGATCCTGGCATCGGGGTGGATTGCTCCCGCGATCAGCCAGTAAGCGGCGCAGCTTATGTCGCCGGGGATGTGAAAGTCAATGGAATTCGGAGGGACATCTGGAGGGGTAACAGAAATACAGCAGCCGTCCACTCTTAGACTGACTCCCATAGCTTGAAGCATCCGTTCAGTGTGATCACGGGACTTCGCCG
>JAUWXW010000104.1 GCA_030616195.1 Chloroflexota bacterium
ACAAGCACGCCCCATCTCCTCTAACAGCACCACCAGGTCCAGAAAGTTGAACCCCCCTCCCCCATACTGCTCAGGAAAGGGAAGCCCTATCCACCCCAGATCAGCCATCTCCTTCCATAGCTCGGGCACATACCCCTTCTCGTCCTCCTCCATCTCCCGCACCAGCGTCTTGGGACACTTATTGGCCAGAAAGTCACGGGCTGACTTCCACAGCATCTCCTGTTCTTCGCTGAAAGATAGGTCCATTCCTTATCCTCCTTCTAGTGACTTAAGTCTTTGGTGCCGGTTTGGGTTCCCTGGGCAGGCCCAACCCCATGAGGGCAATGGCATTGCGGGCCACCTCAGTGGTGCCGGCGGCAATAGTATTACAGACTGTGCTCAGGTAGAGATGCTTCATCCTGCCTCCCAGCCTGGCCCACTTGTCCTTTTTCTCATCCATCTGTCTCCAGTTGCCTCCCATCGGACCCAGTTGCCCGTAGAGCCCCACGATTTGCATACCAAGAACAGCCACTCGCTGAGTGACGATACCGCCAAGTACTTTGATCTGGTTGGCAGTATTCGTCACATTGCCACCTGTAAGTGCCAGATAGTTCATTTTGTAGCCCATGTTGCGGGCTATCTCGAGCTGAATGGCCATGTCAGCCAGCCTATTGCGAATCAGCCCATTCTTGGCTAAGGGCTCTCCATCCACATAGGTCTCCTTGCAGTACTGTACCAGAAGGTCAAGGTCTCGCTTGATATTCATGATAAGCATAATCCCATAGCTTCTCTCGTGACTGAGAGCAGCCATGACTACTTTCCAGCCGCCATTCAGTTCCCCCAGCAGGTTTTCCTTGGGAACCTTGACGTTGTCGAAAAACACCTCGTTAAAAGCACCCAACCCGGTCATCATGGTAAGACGGCTCATGGTAATCCCCGGGGTATCGTAATCGACAATAAGTATGCTTATTCCCCGGTGCTTATAAGCTTCGGGATCAGTCCGGACGTAGACCGGAGCGAAGTCGGCACGGTGGGCGGCACTCTGCCAGGTCTTCTGGCCGTTGAGGACGAAATAATCCCCTTGCAATTCCGCCTTCAACTGTATGCTGGCCAGATCGGAACCTGCATTTGGTTCGCTCATAGCTGTGGCCCCTTTCACCTCCCCACGGACCATCCTTGGTATGTACTTCTCCTTTTGCTCTTCAGTGCCAAACTCCAGAAGCAAGCCCCCCAAGCCTCCAATGAACTGATAAGCATCCAGGCCGGGAGCCCCACGATAGGTCATCTCCTCTTCCAGGATCATCTGCTTCCACAAAGGTTGCTCCTGGCCTCCATATTTCTTGGGCCAAGTCAGGCCCAGCCACCCCTTGGCTGCCAGCTTCCGCTGCATCTCCCGGCTGACCTCGTGAATCTCGTCAAAAGCGTCCTCATGGTACATATCTGGGTCTATGCCGGGCCAGTCAGGTGGCAACTCCCGTTCAAGGAACTCTCTTACCTCTTTTCGGAAAGCCTCCTCATCTGCAGTAAAACTAAAATCCATAACCTCTCCTTTCCACTTGGCCTAAAATGACAGGCTACCCACGGGGCAGTCCCAACCCAAAGTTAGCCACGGTATTCTTGGACATCTCGCTGGTGCCACTCCAGACGCCCACCGCCGCTGCCAGTAGATAGCCATCCATCATCCTTCCCTTCAGCCTGGTCCACTTGGATTTCTCATCCAGCTGCCCGTATTGTCCCAGGATCTGCATCCCTACATTGGCCATGCGCTGAGTAACCGCACTCCCATACAGCCTGCTTTGAGAACCTTCAATCACAATTGGCTTTCCGCTGGTCACCAGCCAGTTTAGCTTCCAGGCGAAGGTGCGTCCCACCTCAATCTCAATAGCCATCTCACCCAGTCTATTTCGAATGATAGGGTCCTTGGCCAGAGGTTGTCCATGGACGTAGGTCTCCTGGCAATACCGCACCAACTGCTCCAGGTCTTGCCTGGCAGTGTTGATAAGCAATATCCCGAAGGTCCTCTCCGAGCTAAGCGAAGATACAACCACAGTCCACCCCCCGTTCACGTCCCCAAGCACGTTCTCTTTGGGAACCTTAACATTGTCATAAAAGACCTCATTTAAGATGGAAAGTTCGCCCATCTGCTCCTGGCGTCGTATGGTAAGCCCCGGGCTTCTCTGATTGACCAAAAAGCAAGTGATCCCCCTATGCTTCTTCACATCAGGGTCAGTCCGGGCATAGACCATGCACCAGTCAGAATGATTAGCACCGCTCTGCCAGCTCTTCTGCCCATTAAGGACAAAGCAGCCCTCTTCCTCCACTGCCTTTGTCTCCAGATTAGCCAGGTCCGAACCCGCATTGGGCTCGCTCATTCCTATGGACCACCTCTCCTCCCCACGGGTAATCGGGGTGATAAACCTCTTCTTTTGCCCTTCAGTGCCAAACATTAAGATCAACGGCCCGGCCAGAATCATGGAATACTGGTCATATCCTGGCGCCGCTCTATAGCCAAGTTCTTCCTCCAGGATCATCTGCTTGACCAAGGAATCTCCCTGCCCGCCGTATTCTTTGGGCCAACTGATACCAATCCAACCCTTGGCGGCCAGCTTTCGCCGCATCTCAATCCCAATTTGGTAAATCTCCTCGACCGCTTCCTCGTGAAACATGCCAACCTGTCCAGGCCAATCCGCTGGTAGCGACTCCCGAAGAAAGTCCCGGACCTCTTCCTGGAAGGCTTCCTCTTCTTTAGTGAAGCGAAAGTCCATCGCCCTCCTTTTGAATAGGACCCTTTGACTGAATCAACCGCGTATGGGCAGGTCTCTCAACCTGCTCGTAGGCGCCAGTCTCTAACAAGCTCCTGCTGTATTGGAGCGAAAAACCGCCCTCGCCAACCGCCCTTAGAGTAAAACGCTTTCCTAGTCTCTGGGTCCGACAATGGTGACAGACGCCTGGAACATACCCGGCGTACCGCCCTGCGAATGAGCCAGGCCCAGCTTGGGATCCTTCAGCTGGCGCTCTCCGGCCCTCCCCAACAATTGATTGTATAGCTCGTAGATCATCCTCAGCCCGCTGGCGCCAACGGGATGGCCAAAGGATTTTAGTCCGCCATCCATGTTGACTGGCAGGTCCCCCGTGAGAGTAAAGGACTCCTTGTCCACCTCCTCCGGACCCTTGCCACGAGGACAGAAGCCCAGGGACTCATAAATTATCAACTCGGTGATGCTGAAGCAATCGTGAACTTCAGCCATACTGATCTCTTTGCGCGGGTCCTTTATGCCTACCTGCTCATAAGCCTGCTGGGCTGCCACCCAGGTCTCATCCCAGAAGGTTATGTCAACGTCAGAGCGGAATTTGCCCTTAAATGGATCTATACGACCCACCGATAAGCCCAGACCCTTTATCAGCGTATAGTCCTGCGTATAGTCCTTAGCCTTGTCGGCACGGGTTATTATAGCTGCCGATGCCCCGTCGGTAACCGGACAGCAATCGAACAACCCCAGAGGCCAGGCGATTATGGGGGCATTCACAGCCGTTTCCAAGGTTACCGCCCTACGGAAGTGAGCCTTGGGATGCAGCGCGCCGTTGGCGTGATTCTTGACGGCAATCTTGGCTATGATCTCCTTGCCCTTGTCCGAGGGGATTTTGTACTTCTCAAAGTATTGAACTGCTGACTTGGCAAAGGAAGCCGGCGCTGAACCAACGACGGAAATAGGATGCAGCGAACCCGGCATTTCAAGAGCACCGCTGCCGTAGTCCTTCAGCTTCTCGAAGCCGACGCAGAGGACTGTATCATACATCCCTGAGGCAACAGAGAAAGCCCCTACCCTCAGCGCCTCTGCCGCCGTGGCGCAGTTGTTCTCCACCCTGGTAGCTGGAATCTTATCGAGCTGAAGCGCCTCGGTTACAGTGGCACCGGTCCACATGCTGGAGGAGACATTGCCCACGAACACGGCCTCAATATCCTTGGGACCCACTCCGGCATCCTCGTACGCCTCATAGCAGCACTCGATGATCATATCAGGCACACCCATGTTCCACAGATCCCCGTAGCGGGTACAGCCCATACCGATTATGGCAACTTTGTCTTTTATGTTACCCATTTTCCCTCCTTTTTATCGCACTGGTTTGCACTTCCACCCGTACGCAGAGACATCCCCTTGACGCTCCAGCTTCCTCAAGGTCATCTCCATTGGCTGTCCAACCTTCATATCCTCTATATTCCCGTAGTCTGTCATCTCCAGCTCCATTCGGGCGCCACCCTCGAAGTCAATGATGGCCCTGCCCAGTGGCGGATCAGTAACCTCAGGAATAGTAGGTATGGTGTCCGCGCTAAAGCTGTACACGGTGACTTTCTCGTCGAGAAGCCTGATCTGCTTGCTGTCATCCTTGGAGTAGCACTTGGGGCAGATTCTCCGTATCGGGAACTCAATCCAGCCACACTGGTTGCACTTGCTGGCATGAAGCTTGAACATGGAATCTCGCTCCCTCCACAACTGTGCTAAGCCAGGCGTGATAGGAGTCATTCTTGAGGGCTCCACGTGGAAGAGATGGCGCAGTCTCAAGTATTTCAGGTAGCTTGGGAGTTCCTTTTTCGACTGCAAATAGCCCAGCACACCATGACGGTCTCTGACCTTTTCTATCTCTTCGGTTACCTTGAAAAGCATCACGTCCACGCCATCCCCGTAGCCAGCTACCAGTATGGTGTCTCCTGCCTTTGCCTGCTCAAGGGCCGCCACCAACAGCATCAAGGGGAAGGCTGATCCGGTGTTGCCCATCTCGTTGAAGAGCGGGTACTGCACCTGGGTCTTGGCATCAAATTTCAGACCGGTCGCCACGCCGGTATGGGATCTGGCGTCAGGAGCATTATGGACTAACTTGGTAATGCCCGCGGGCTCAACCCCGAACTTCTTCATGGCCGCACCGATTGCCTTAACCATCATCGGCTGGTAGCCTTCCGCCGCAGCAAATCGATCACTCCAACTATGGACGAAAATATCGTTTGCCGGTCGCCACAAGTCAGTGAAATCGCTGGTTGCAGTGTGACAGCCTTCTATGCTGGCGATCACCTCAGAGTCTCCTAACAAGAGAGCAGCCGCACCATCGCCCATATTTGACTCCTGCGGTGATAGAGGAGACCCGAGCCGGCAATCAGCGGCTGACACCATGACCTTCTTTGCTGAGCCGGCCTTTATGGCATCCGCCGCCATCATCAGTGCAGTCGTTCCTGCTCTCAGTGAGGCGCCCACGTCTGCCGTCATTGTGTTGTCACCGAAATCGAGAGCCGAAGCGGCTACAGCAGCCAGTTGCTTCTCTGCAAAAGGTGAGCTGCACGAGGCATTGATCAAGCCGTCAATCGTCTCACGATCTATACCCTTGGTGCAGTCAAGAATGGCATCGATCGCCATAGTCAAAGCATCTTCGTCTGCACCCGCTACCGATCGCTCTCCTGCACCCCCTTGACCCAGCAACTTACCCATTTCTGCACGGGTCAGCCTATAGAGGGGTACATACGCACCATACGAACAGATACCTACCATTTTCCCTCCTTTGCATTAATCTTGTTCGCCATATAGAGCACCTTGGATTATTGATGCCCGCTGCTTATCTCCTCCATCGCCTGCTTATAGGCATCATCTTAGGAAATCCAGTCCCTTGACACCGCGCGCACCTATTAGACATGCAACTTTTCCTCTGAAGGTGGTGGGGTCTATGGAACCGGATCTGACATTACGAGCTCAAATATCTAGCGCACTCTCCTCCTGGATTACACTGGAAGAGGCCGTCCGCTAGCGATTATACCGTATCGAGAATGTCATTTCAAATCGCCCTAGGCTTTCCCCGTTCCTTGGGTGTAGATTCAAGAGACCCAAGAGATTCTTCGGTCGCCTAAGGTCGCCAGAGGGCCGCCTAAGGCGACACCGACCTCAGAATGACAGGAAATCAAGGGCTGGCAATGACGAAGGACAACTTGAATCCACGGAATGAGGGGGGTCCCAAGGTAGTAAGAATCAACTAGTTGAGGGATGAGCCAGGTGACAGCATCCCCGCCGACTGTGTGCTTTCGTGCCTTATGCCTTGGCCCTGGCCCACTCCTGCAGCCGTTTGTTTATGGTTCTCACTTGGTGAACCAAGGAGTCTGGCTCTTCTTTCCCCGCCTCTTCCCAGGGCTTGCCCAGCCCCAGGTCCGTAGCTATGATTTTGTAGCAGTTGTAAGACTCGCCCACCCCGGCATTGGCTCCCGGATGCCAGGCCGCACCTGTGGCATAAAGGTTCTTTATCGGCGTTCTGTGGTTGGCCAACTCCGGGATAGGCCTGTTCTGGTAGCGTTGATACGGCACATGGTCGACAATGCTTATGGTTCCGTTC